>CALROE020000569.1:0-3469 GCA_943369715.1 Bradyrhizobium ivorense | reverse complement strand
TTCAGCCCTCTCTTCACTCTTCCGATCCATGTCAGCACCTCGCGCGCCAATCCTGAATCTTCTCAAATACTTGATTCTCAAACTCGAGGCATGCGACCTTCTGACTCAGTACGACAAAGCCAACGGGTCGCGCGCATGCGCGCCCGATGACAGGCTCCGCGTGCCCACCATTCACGATACCGTCCAGGTAGATGGTGGGCACGGCGCGAAGAGCGCGCCTTTGCCCACCCGACGCCTTCAGCTCACTACCGCCCGTTTCGGCTCGACGATCTCGAACATCCGCGGGAATTCGTCCATCAATGCCATCAGCTCGCCGAGCCGCATCGGATTGCCGGTGAATTTGATCGCGCCGCTGGCGACGGCCTCCTGAAACGTCGTCAGCTTCGCGATCACTTCATCGAGTGTGCCGCGCGGCAACGTGAAGCCGGCGTCCGCCGTCGCCGCCTGCGCGCCCGCGACATAGGTCAGCGCGCAGTTCTCCAGCGTCAGAACAAACCTCTCGCCGGTATCGGTGAAACTCCAGTTCAATACGATGTGCTTGCCCTCGGCCCTGGGGCCGTTGAGCCTGACACCGAGCACGTCCCACAATTGCTCGGTGCGCAGGGCCGCCAGCGTCTCGCGCGGCATCGCGGCGCGCGCCGGCACCTTCGGCATGCCCTGCCGCAGCTCCTGCGCGCCGAACAGATAGGCGTTGCGCCAGGTCGCACTTTCGGCGGCATAGCCGAGCTGCTCCATGGTATCGGCCAGCAGGGCGCGGGCGGCCTGATTGTCGGGATCCGCGAACACCAGATGGCTCAACGCCTGCGCGATGAAGCGAAACTCGCCCTTGGCGAAATCCTTGCGAGCCCGCGCCAGGATCGCGTCGGCGCCGCCCATATATTCGACGTATTTTTTGCCGGCCTCGACCGGAGGCAGCGGATCGAGATTGACGGGATTGGCGTCGTACCAGCCGAGGTATTTCTGGTAGATCGCCTTCACATTATGCCGGATGTGGCCGTAATAGCCGCGCGCATGCCACGCGCCGTCGAGACTGGCAGGCAGTTTTATCGTTTCGGCGATTTCGGTCGCCGTGAGGCCGTGGTTCATCAGGCGGATGGTCTGGTCGTGGGCGAACTTGTAGAGATCGCGCTGCTGGCGGATCATGGTGTCGATGCGCTCTTGTCCCCACACCGGCCAGTGGTGCTGGCCGCACATCGCGTCGGCCTTGCCGCCCCACATCTGCAAGGCTTCGCCGAGGTATTTCGACCACGCCAGCGCGTCGCGCACGTCGGCGCCACGGAACGGCAGCAGGTTGTGGAAATTATGCGTGCAGTTCTCCGCCAGGTTCAGAAGCTTGTAGCGCGGAATGAAGAAATGCATCTCCGCCGGCGCTTCGGAGTTCGGCGCCATCTGGAATTCGAATTCGACTCCGTCGATGCTCCTGATGTCGCCGGTCGCCATGATCAGGTCGGTCGGCCGCAACAGCGCCACCGAACCCGTCGCCATCGACTTGCCGAGGCCGCAATCGACCTGTCCGCGCGGGCCTTTCGTCAGCAGCGGCCCGAACTGGTACTGCGCGCGCCGCAGCATCGCGGGGCCGGCGATGATGTTTTCGGAAACCGCATGCTCCATGAAAAGGTTGGGCGCGATGATCGGAACCTCGCCGCTGGCCAGCGCCGCCTCATCGAGCACGCCGCACGCGCCGCCCCAGTGGTCAGTATGGGTGTGGGTGAAGATGACGGCCGCGACCGGCCGCTGGCCGCGATGCTGGAAATACAGCTCCATCGCGGCGCGCGCGCCCTCGATCGAGGTCAGCGTATCCACCACGATGACGCCGCTGTCGCCCTCGATCAGCGTCATGTTGGCGATGTCGAGGCCGCGCACCTGATAGACGCCGGGCACGACTTCGAACAGGCCGTGATTCATGTTGAGCCGCGACTGCCGCCACAGGCTCGGGTCCACCGTCGGCGGCGCTTCCGCTTCGGACAGGAAGCCATAGGGCTCGAGACTCCAGACCACCCTGCCCTGCGCGTTGGTGATCCGCGCGTTTTCCACGGTGCCGAGAAAGCCGCGCGCCGCTTCGTCGAAATCACGCGTATCGGAAAACGGCAGCGCTTTCAGCGTCGCCGCATGCTGAGCGACCACGGGCGCCCCAGCGTCCTTCGGGGTTTCCCTGGGTGCTTCAGCGTTGCCTGTTTGGGTCATCTTGTTCTTGCTCCCTCGCCCTTTGACGTTTCTCTTTTTCGTCATGGCCGGGCTTGACCCGGCCATGACGAACTCATCATTACGCCGGATGCGCCGCGAGATACGGCGAGTCCGTGATCGACCAGGACGGCATCGCTTCCATCTTGAAGATCTGCCGCAGGTGCACCTCGTCCGGCCCGTCGCCGATCCGCAGCAGGCGTCCCCAGGCCAGCGCCTGGTGGATCGGGGTATCGTCGGCCCCGCCCATCGCGCCGAACACCTGCATGGCGCGGTCGGCGATCCGTTGCAGCATCGCAGGCACCGCGACCTTGATCAGCGAGACGTCGCGCCAGGCGCCATGGTGGCCGGCCTGGTCGAGCCGCCACGCGCAGCGATAGGCCAGCAGGCGCGCCTGCTCGAGTTCGACCCGGGATTCGGCGATCCAGCGCTGCACGGTGTCGTATTGAATGATGGCGCGTCCGAAGGCCGAGCGCTCCGCCGATCGCACCATCATCAGCTCGATCAGCAATTCGCACAGCCCGATCGAGCGCATGCAATGATGGATTCGCGCCGGGCCCAGGCGGATCTGTGCGACTTTAAAGCCTTCGCCTTCGGCGCCGAGCAGGTTTGCGGCGGGCACCCGGACATTCTCGAAAGTGAGTTCGCCGATCGGAGCGGTGTGATCCTCGCAGCCCATCCAGCGCAGCGAGCGCACCAGCCGGACGCCGGGCGCATCCATCGGCACGATGATGCAGGAATGCCGGCGCGTGCGATCGGCCTCGGCGTCGGTCACACCCATCACGATCAGGAAACTGCAGCGCGGATGCGCAGCCCCCGTGATGAACCATTTGCGCCCGTTGACGATGTAGTCGTCGCCGTCGCGGACCATGCGGGTGGCGATATTGGTGGCATCGGACGAGGCGACGTCGGGCTCGGTCATGCCGAAGGCCGAGCGGGTTTTTGCTTCGAGCAGCGGCCGCAGCCAGCGCGCCTTCTGTTCCGGCGTGGCGCAGTTCTGCAGCGCGATCATGTTGGGCACGTCGGGCGCCTGGCAGTTGAAGGCTTCGGAAGCCCAGAACAGCCGTCCCATGATCTCCGCCAGCGGCGCATATTCGAGGTTGGACAACCGCGTCCCCGGCTCATCATCGGAGAGTTCGGGCAGGCCGAGATTCCACAGCCCCGCCTCCCGCGCCTTCCGCTGCAGTTCGGCTATGAAGGGCGGCGTCTCACGGCTTTGAGCCGTGTGCTCGAGCCAGGCGCGATGGCGCGGCAGCACTTCCCTGTCAAAGAAGGACTGCAGCCTAAT
>CALROE020000568.1:0-3473 GCA_943369715.1 Bradyrhizobium ivorense | reverse complement strand
CGGCGCTGGCCTCGAAGAACTGGACCGCCAAACGCAAGGTGCTGGTCGAACAGATTTCAAAAGCGAAAGATCGTTCGCCGATCGATCCGGACTGGCTGGCGCTGCAGGTGGTCGAGGCGATGCCGGACAATGCCATCCTGGTCGACGAGGGGCTGACGTCTTCGCGCCAGATCCTGGCGCTGCGGCCGCATCGCGACCGCTACGGCTATCACGCGCTGGCTTCCGGCGGCATCGGCTGGGGCCTGCCGGCCTCGGTCGGCGTCAGCCTCGCCAATCCCGACCGGCCCGTGGTGTGCTTCTCCGGCGACGGCAGCGCGATGTATTCGATCCAGGCGCTGTGGACCGCGGCGCATCACAAGCTGCCGCTGACGGTGGTGATCGTCAACAATGGCGGCTACCGCATCATCAAGCAGCGGCTGCTGGCGTTTCACGGCGACGATCATTACGTCGGCATGGATTTTGCCGATCCCAAGGTGGATTTCACCGCACTGGCGAAATCGCTCGGGCTCGAAGCGATGCAGATCACCGAGGCGAAGGATGTCGCGGCGGCGCTGAAGTCGGCGTTCTCCAGGCCCGGCGCGAAGCTGATCGAGGTGGTGGTCGACGGCACGGTCTGACATCCCCGTCATTCCGGGGCGATGCGCAGCATCGAACCCGGAATCTCGAGATTCCGGGTCTGGTGCTGGCGCACCATCCCGGAATGACGAACGATGGAGATCGAGAAAACCTGCATGAAGATCAAAGCCGTCCGCACCCACATCCTCGAGGCAGCACTGTCGCAGCCGTTCGCCTATTCACGCGCGTGGTACGATACGCGCACCGCGATGGTGGTGGAGATCGAGACCGACGATGGCCTGATCGGCTGGGGCGAATGCTACGGTCCAGCCCGGATCACAGCGGCCGTCGTGCAAACCATCGCGCCATGGCTGATCGGCCAGGATCCGCTGCGGACGGAATATCTGTGGCAGATGATCTATGCCCGGCTCAGGGATCACGGGCAGAAGGGTGCGGTGATCGAGGGCCTGAGCGGCATCGATATCGCGCTGTGGGATATCAAGGGCAGGCATTTTGGGGTTCCCGTGCACCGCCTGCTCGGAGGTCCGCTTCGCAGCGAGGTGCAGGCCTACGCGACAGGACTGTACCGGCGCAAGTCAGGCGATCCGCTGAAATACCTTGCCGAGGAAGCTGCCGGCTATGTCGCGGAGGGATTCAAGGCCGTCAAACTCAAGGTCGGCTTCGGTGTGGAAGAAGATGCCGCGGTGACGCGCGCGGTGCGGGAAGCGATCGGGTCCGACGTTGCATTGATGGTCGATGCCAACCATGCCTACGATGCCGTCGCGGCGATCCGGCTCGGCCGGGTGATCGAGCCGCTCGACATCGGATGGTTCGAGGAGCCGGTGCCGCCGGAGGATCTCGCGGGATACCGCGACGTCAAAGCGGCGCTTTCGATCCCGATCGCCGGTGGCGAATGCGAGTTCACGCGGTTCGGCTTTCGCGACCTGCTGGCATCGCGGGCGATCGACATCGTCCAGCCCGACACCTGCGCGGCCGGCGGGCTGTCCGAATGCAAGAAGATCGCCGACATGGCCGAGGTGTTCGGCGTGCGCACCAATCCGCATGTCTGGGGCACCGGCATCGCCATCGCGGCATCGCTGCAACTGCTCGCTGTTCTGCCGTCGCATACGCCGACTTCACTCGCGCCTGTCGAGCCGATGCTGGAGTTCGACCGCACCGAACATCCCATCCGCCAGTCGCTGCTGGTACAGCCGATCGAGCATGTAAGAGGCTTCGTGCGCGTGCCCGACGGCCCCGGCCTCGGCATCGAGGTCGATCGCGCAGCACTGGCGCGATTTGCCGTAAGGTAAGGTGGTCCTACTCCGCTGCCTTCGCCCGAACATGCGGCCGGTACTGCACCGCCGGATGCGGCGCGCCGAGACGCGCGCGACCGGCGCCGAACAGCTTTTCGCGCAGCGTGCCCTCGGCGTAGGCGGGCTTGTAGCGGCCGCGCCGGGTCAGTTCCGGCACCAGCATGTCGGCGATATCCTCGAAATCGCCGGGCGACACCGCGAACGGCATGTTGAGGCCGTCGACGTCGGTCTGGTCGAACCAGGCCTCGATGGCGTCGGCGACCGTTTCCGGCGTGCCGACCGCGACCGGCCCGGCGCCGCCGATACCGACATGCTGGGCGACCTCGCGCACGGTCCAGACCCGGTCGGGATCGGCGCGGGTGATGTTGTCCATCGCGCTGCGGCCGGCATCGTTCTCGACGTGGCGGACCTGCTGGTCGAGGTCGTAGGTCGAGAAATCGACCCCGGTCCAGCCGGACATCAAGGTGAGCGCGCCCTCGGGATTGATGTGGCTGCGATAATCGGCGTATTTGGCCCGCGCCTCGGCGTCGGTCCGCCCGAGAATGACGGTGAACATGCTGAACATCAGGATCTCGGCCGGGTTGCGCCCGCCCTTCGCCGCGAGTTCGCGAATCGCTGAAACCCGCGGCGCGATGATTTTCGCCGATGGACCCGACATGAACACGCATTCGGCGTGTTCCGCCGCGAACTGCCGTCCGCGCGGCGAGGTGCCGGCCTGATACAGCACGGGGGTGCGCTGCGGCGAGGGCTCGCTGAGGTGGATGGCGTCGACGCGGTAATTTTTTCCGGCGTGAACGACGCGATGCACCTTGGCGGGATCGGTGAAGATACCGCGCGCGCGATCGCGTAGCACGGCGTCATCCTCCCAGCTGCCTTCCCAGAGCTTGTAGACCACTTCCATATACTCGTCGGCGACGTCGTAACGGTCGTCATGCCCGGTCTGCTTGTCCTTGCCGGCGGCCTTGGCCGCGCTGTCGAGATAGCCGGTCACCACGTTCCAGCCGACCCGCCCCTCAGTCAGATGGTCGAGCGTCGACATCCGCCGCGCGAACGTGTAGGGCGGCTCGTAGGACAGGTTGGAGGTCACGCCAAAACCGAGATGCTCGGTGACGGCGGCCATTGCCGGGATCAGCAGCAGGGGATCGTTGGCCGGCACCTGCGCGGCGTTGCGCAAGGCCGCGTCGGGGTTGCCGCCGAACACGTCGTAGACGCCGAGCACGTCGGCGAGAAACAGCCCGTCGAATCGCCCTCGCTCCAGCGTTTTCGCCAGATCGATCCAGTATGGCAGCCGGTTATATTCGCTGGTGCGGTCGCGCGGATGGGTCCACAGCCCCGGCGACTGATGCGCGACGCAGTTCATGGCGAAGGCGTTGAGCCGGATTTGCTTCTTCATGATCGACAAACCTCGAGGCGCCCCGCAGGGTCCACCCTGTTATTCGCCCGATCTGAACGCCGGGCTGCGAGCAAAATTGTTGCATTCCGGCTGTGCTTAGCAAAGCAAATTGTCCGCGTCGTGCCCACTTCCGGTCGGCGCCGGTTATCGCTACGTTGACCCAGGGCCGAAAGGTCATGACCAAAAAAACAGCTGCAAAAGAGAAGACATGA
>CALROE020000567.1:0-3482 GCA_943369715.1 Bradyrhizobium ivorense | reverse complement strand
GATCTCAGCGGGCCTGGTCATGTCGGCGGGCGAATGCACCGCCTTGACCCCGAAGTCGGTCTCGATGGCCGAGCGTTCCTTCTCGATGTCGGCGGCAGCACCCATGCCGTTGAGAACGATATTGGCGCCGGCGCCGGCGAAGGCGCGCGCATATGCCAGTCCGATGCCGCTGGTCGAGCCGGTCACCACGGCGGTCTTGCCTGTCAAAATACCCATTCGATTCACTCCTTGTTGCCATTGAGGGTGCCGTCCCTCGCGAGATCGTAAGTCATCATGGTTTCGCCGGATTGCGGCCGCTCCAGCATATCCCTGTGGCGCATCGACAAATGAACGTCGCGCTCGCCCGAGCCCCAATGCTCGACCATGCCGACGCGTGAGAAATCGTAATCCTTCGAGGAGGATTCGTAGTTCTTGCTGCGGTAAATCAGGTGCACCACCGTGACGGTGCTTTCCCTGGTGGCTTCACACAGGATTTCGACCGACGGATCGTTCCTGAGATAGTCCGGCAACTTGCCGATCAATTCACGCAACGCCTTGCGGGTGTTGTGAACCTGCTTGTTCTTGTCGGTATTCATGCGGGTGCGGCTGGAGAAGCGGATGTCCTTCTCACGCTCGGCGGCCTCGAGCAATGACACCGGCAGCTCGCCACGCGCGCTGAACAGGTCGACCTGGAAGATCAGGAGATCGCGGCTGGTCTCCTCATCCAGCACGTAATCGAGCGGCGTATTGGAGGCGATGCCACCGTCCCAGAAATGCTCGCCGTCGATCTCGACCGACGGGAAGCCCGGCGGCAGCGCGCCGGATGCCATGATGTGCTCCGGTCCGATCTTCTTGCCGAGCTTCTTCATCTCGTAATTGTCGAAATACTTGAAATTGCCCGACGCCACGCCGACGGCGCCGATGCTGAGCCGCGTTTTCAGGTCGCTGATGCGGTCGAAATCGACCAGCCGCTCCAGCGTCTGCTTCAGCGGCGCGGTGTCGTAATAGCTCAGCGACTGCGGGCTGCCCTGCGGCCACAACGGCGCCGGCGGGACACGCGGCGTGAAGAAGCCGGGAACGCCGAAGGTGGCGATCAACGCGGCGCTGGTCTCGTTGAACAGCGATCGCGCGCGATCGCCCTTGCCGACCGGAGTCCAGGGCACCGGCGAAGAGACCATCTGCCAGAATTCCTTGAGACGGTCGACACGCATCTCGCGCGGATTGCCGGCGATGATCGCGGCGTTGATGGCGCCGATCGAGATGCCGGCAATCCATTCCGGCTCGAAATCATGGTGGCACAGCGCCTGATAGGCGCCGGCCTGATAGGAGCCGAGCGCGCCGCCGCCCTGCAGAACCAGCACGCGCTGCGCTTCCGCTGGCGTCCTGGCCGGCGCGGGATGGGGATGATCCGTCATGATCCTCGATCGAACATCAGAAAGCTGATGTACCGTGGCGTCCCTTGGCGGCGGCGTCAATCAGCCAGGCCGCGCCGCGGGATCACGCCGTGGTTATCGCTTTTCCGATGATGCAAGAATGAGCGTCCAGAACACCTTGTATTTGGTGTTCGGAGCATAGGTCGCCGCGATGCCCAAATTTGTGACACCGGTCTTCAGCATATTGGCCTTGTGAGGGGGCGAGTCGCGCCAACCCGAAAAGGCTTCCGCCATGGTGTGATAGCCGGCGGAGACGTTTTCAACCGCCACCGTCGCGGGATAGCCCGATGCATTGAGGCGTTTCGCCAATGGTCCCTTGACGTCGTGGTCGAGCTTGTTGCGGCTGGCCATCGCCTGCGACTGCTGCTCGGCGAGCTTCATCAATTCGGGATCGACCGCCACGGCGCCGAGGCCGTTATTCTGCCGGTAGAGCGAGATCATCGAGGCCGCAGCTTGGGGATCGAGCCGGGCGCCACCATTGGCCATGCTGAGATACATGGTGGGCTGCTCGCTGGTCGTCGCGACGTCCGCCGCACAGCCGCCCAGCGCCAGCAGCCCTGTTATCGCGACCGTGGCGCGCGTGATTCGAAGGTTCCCCATGGCTGGGGTTGTTGCACAGGAACCGTGGCTGAATGGTGAACGAGGGGACGATTTTTACTCTGCCGTCGTCACCCGCGAAGGCGGGTGACCCAGTACGCCGGGAAGGCAACGTTTGAGGGCGGTGATTACTGGATCCCCGCCTTCGCGGGGATGACGGCCGGGATGGTTGCGCGACTGTGCTTCCGAATGACGGCCTAATCCTGCCCGGCAAAAATCCGGTAGCGGCGGGGGTGCAGGCTGACGATATCGCCGGGCTGCAGCTCGCGGTCCCGGGGCGCATCGATCTCGATCACGGTGGTGCCCTCGCCCGCCGAGAGTGCTACTTCGGCGCGCTGGATCGGGCCGAAGGTGCGGACATGCCGCACCGCGCCCTCGAACGCGCCGCTGCCGACCGGCCCGATCGCCATGTCGTGGCGGCGGACGAACAGTTTCGAGGGGCCGGAAGTGACGCCATCCGCTGATATATTCAACGGCTTGCCGCCGAGCTCGACGCTGCCGTTTCGCACCTCGACGGGCAGCACGATCGATTCGCCGATAAAACTGTGCACGAAGGCCGTCGCCGGATTGTCGTAGACGTCGCCGGGCGTGCCGATCTGCACAATGCGGCCCTTGTCCATCACCACCACCCGGTTGGCGACTTCCAGCGCCTCTTCCTGGTCATGGGTGACGAAGATCGAGGTCACGTTGATCTCGTGATGCAGCGAGCGCAGCCATTGCCGCAATTCCTTGCGCACCTTGGCATCGAGCGCGCCGAACGGCTCGTCCAGCAGCAGGATGCGGGGCTCGATCGCGAGCGCCCGGGCCAGCGCGATGCGCTGGCGCTGGCCGCCGGACAGCTGGCTCGGATAATGGTCGGAAAGCCAGTCGAGCTGCACCAGATCCAGCAATTCCTTGACGCGGGCGCGGATGGCGGCCTCGTCCTTGCGGACCGCGCGCGGCTGCACCCGCAGGCCAAACGCGACGTTCTCGAACACCGTCATGTGGCGAAACAGCGCGTAATGCTGGAACACGAAGCCGACATGGCGCTCGCTGGCGCCGTGCGCCAGCGCATTCTCGCCGTCGAATGAAACCTCGCCGGCATCGGGCCAATCCAGTCCGGCAATGATCCGCAGCAGCGTGGTCTTGCCCGAGCCCGACGGCCCGAGCAGCGCCACCAACTCGCCACTGGCGACCTTCAGGTCGACGCCGTCGAGCGCGACAAACGCGCCGAATTTCTTCACGATATTCTTGACTTCAATCACCAGGTAGCTGTCCTTCGTCCAGATGCCGCTCGAGAATGGTCTTCGCCACCAGCGTGATCAGCGCCAGCATGGCCAGCAGGGAAGCGATCGCGAACGAAGCCACGAATTGATACTCGTTATAGAGGATTTCGACCAATAGCGGCATGGTGTTGGTCTCGCCGCGAATATGCCCTGACACCACCGAGACCGCACCGAACTCGCCCATCGCCCGCGCGTTGCACAACAGCAC
>CALROE020000566.1:0-3487 GCA_943369715.1 Bradyrhizobium ivorense | reverse complement strand
CGATCACCTTCTGATGCCGCCGCTGCAGCGTGCATTCGCGCTCGAACAGCGACAGCAGATTGCCGTGGCTGTCGCCGATGATCTGCACCTCGATGTGGCGCGGATTCTGGACGAATTTCTCGATCAGCATGCGGTCGTCGCCGAACGCCGCCTTGGCCTCGCGCCTGGCGCTGACGAGAGCGGCGGCAAGCTCACCGGCCGCGCGCACCACCCGCATGCCGCGGCCGCCGCCGCCGGCGGAAGCCTTGACCAGCACCGGGTAGCCGGCCTTGTCGGCGGCCGCAGCCAATGTCGCATCGTCCTGGGCCTCGCCGTGATAGCCGGGCACCAGCGGCACGCCGGCTTCCTCCATCAGCATTTTCGAACCCGACTTCGACCCCATCAACCGGATCATCGCGGCGGTCGGGCCGACAAACACCAAGCCTGCGTCGAGGCAGGCCTGCGCGAATTCCGCGCTCTCGGACAAGAAGCCGTAGCCGGGATGCACGGCTTCGGCGCCGGTCTGCCGCGCCACTTCGATCACGCGCTCGATATTGAGATAGCTGTCGCGCGCCCGCGCCGGGCCGAGCAGGACGGCCTCGTCCGCCATCGCTACATGCATGGAATCGGCATCGGCCTCGGAATAGACCGCGACCGTGCGCAGGCCCATGGCTCTTGCGGTGCGGATCACGCGGCAGGCAATCTCGCCACGGTTGGCGATCAGGAGGGTGTGAAACCGCCGGTACTGGGCTTGCGATTTCATCGTCACATCCTGAACAGGCCGAAGCGCGTCGGCTCGATCGGCGCATTGGCCGCCGCCGACAGGCCGAGGCCGAGCACGAGGCGGGTATCGGCGGGATCGATCACGCCGTCGTCCCACAGCCGCGCGGTGGCGTAATAGGGGCTGCCCTGACTCTCATACTGGGCGCGAATCGGCGCCCGAAACTTGTCGTCTTCTTCGGCCGACCAGGTCTCCCCCTTGGCCTCGATACCGTCGCGCCGGACCTGCGCCAGCACCATGGACGCCTGTTCGCCGCCCATCACGGAGATGCGGGCGTTCGGCCACATCCACAGGAAACGCGGGCTGTAGGCGCGGCCGCACATGCCGTAATTGCCGGCGCCGTAGGAGCCGCCGATCACCACGGTGAATTTCGGCACGCCGGCAGTGGCCACCGCCGTCACCAGCTTGGCGCCGTCGCGGGCGATGCCGCCAGCCTCGTATTTCTTGCCGACCATGAAGCCGGTGATGTTCTGCAGGAACACCAGCGGGATATTGCGCTGGCAGCACAGTTCGATGAAATGCGCGCCCTTCAGCGAACTCTCGCTGAACAGGATGCCGTTGTTGGCGATGATGCCCACCGGATGGCCCCAGATATGGGCGAAGCCGCAAATCAGGGTCTGGCCGTACAATTTCTTGAATTCGTCGAATTCCGAGCCGTCGACCAGCCGGGCGATGATGTCATGGACGTCGAACGGCTTGCGGCCGTCGGCGGAGACCACGCCATAGATTTCCTGGGGCGCAAACAGCGGCTCGCGCGGCTCGCGCATGTTCAGGCTGGCGCGGATCGGTGGCTTCAGCGTGGCGACGATCCGCCGGGCAATGCCGATCGCGTGGCTGTCGTTCTGCGCATAATGATCGGTGACGCCGGATTGCCGCGAGTGCACGTCGGCGCCGCCGAGTTCTTCCGCCGTCACCACCTCGCCGGTCGCGGCCTTCACCAGCGGCGGCCCGCCGAGGAAGATGGTGCCCTGGTTGCGCACGATGATGCTCTCGTCTGACATGGCCGGGACATAGGCGCCGCCGGCGGTGCAGGAGCCCATCACGATCGCGATCTGCGGGATGCCCTGCGCCGACATCTGCGCCTGGTTGTAGAAGATGCGGCCGAAGTGCCGCTCGTCGGGGAAAATCTCGTCCTGCATCGGCAGGAAGGCGCCGCCGGAATCGACCATATAGACACAGGGCAGATTGTTCTGCCGCGCGATATCCTGGGCGCGCAGATGCTTCTTCACCGTCATCGGGTAATAGGTGCCGCCCTTGATGGTGGCATCGTTGGCGACGACGACACATTCGCGCCCCGAGATCCGTCCCACCCCGGTGATGACGCTGGCCGAATGCACATCGCCGCCATAGAGGCCGTGGGCCGCCAGTGGCGACAGCTCGAGAAACGCCGTACCGGGATCGATCAAGAGGTCGACGCGTTCGCGGGCCAGCATCTTGCCGCGCGAAGTATGCCGGGCGCGCGAGACCTTGCCGCCGCCGCCGGCCACCTGGTCGAGTTTTCCGCGCAGCTCGGCGACCAGCGCCCGCATGGCCTCGGCATTGCGGGCGAAATCGGCGGAGGTGGTGTCAATCGTGGAATGAAGCGGCATGGGTTTCCGCAGTTAGGGTGCGCCGCAATCCGGCATCGGGCTTGCGTTTAGGTGTCATTCGGCCGTCGTCGGGCGCAACCTCAACTTGACGATGCGACCGTGCCCAAGACGACATTTTTAGAGGCGACATTAGCGCTATTAGGTCAAATTGCCCCTCTGAAATGTCTTTTTCCCGACATTCCCTCGGGCAATTTCGCGCCCCGCCTTGGTGGGCCAAGCCTGGAGGATTCAAGCCTGGAAGATTCAAGCCTGGAGGGTCCAACCCTAGTGGGTCCAGGGTTCACCGCGCCGGAAGGCGAAATTGTCGGCATAGGCGGCCTGGCGGCGTGCCGGCTCCTTCGGCTCGATCACCTGGTAGGGAATGCCCTCGCGCTCACAATAGGCGACGGCGTCCTCCCTGGTGTCGAAGCGGATGGTGAGCTGCTGCTTCATGTCGCCGGACGAGGTCCAGCCCATCAAGGGCTCGATCGCCCGCGGCTGTTCCGGCTCATAGTCCAGCTGCCAGTCCCTGGTCTTGGCGGTCCCCGATTGCATCGCGTTCTTGGCGGGCTTGAAGATGCGTGCGGTCATGGATGTCAGGGCCCCGTGAGATCTGCGGCATGGAAGCGCGTGGTAGAAGCGGCCGGGATAGTATAGAAACACCTTTCGGGAATTTGATCGGTGATTCTGACCCCGGATGTACCATTTTCTGCCACCCGTATAGTCATTATGCTGCGCTGTGACAATCTAGGCCAGCCGCTCGGCTGAGGGCCCCCTCGCCTGCGGTCCGACATTGTCGAAAGCATCACTTCGAAACGGCACCCATGAAAATCAACGCAACACTGCCCGAAAAGGGACGCGACCTCCGGCTCGACCTGTTTCGCGGCGTCGCGAACTGGGCGATCTATCTGGATCACATCCCCGACAACGTCGTGAACTGGATCACCACCCGGAATTACGGTTTCAGCGATGCCGCGGATCTGTTCGTCTTTATTTCGGGATACACCGCCTCCTTCGTCTACGCCCGGATGATGCTGGAACGCGGCTTTATCGTGGGCGCCACCCGCCTCACCAAGCGCGTCTGGCAGCTTTACGTCGCTCATGTCTTCCTGTTCGTCATCTACATTGTCGCGATCGGCTATGTCGCGCTGCGCTTCAG
>CALROE020000565.1:0-3487 GCA_943369715.1 Bradyrhizobium ivorense | reverse complement strand
TCGCCGGTCGCCTCGCCGGTGCCCATCATCGCCTTGCCCATTTCGCGCATCACGGCGCGAACGTCGGCGAAGTCGAGGTTGATCAGGCCTTCCTTGACCATCAAATCGGTGATGCAGGCGACGCCCGAATACAGCACCTGGTCGGCCATCGCGAAGGCGTCGGCGAAGGTGGTCTTCTCGTTGGCGACCCGGAACAGGTTCTGGTTCGGGATGATCAGCAGCGTATCGACCACCTTGTGCAGCTCGGCAATGCCGGCCTCGGCGGTGCGCATGCGGCGCTGGCCCTCGAAGTGGAACGGTTTGGTCACCACACCGACGGTGAGGATGCCCATGTCGCGCGCGGTCTTGGCGATGACGGGGGCAGCCCCGGTGCCGGTGCCGCCGCCCATGCCGGCGGTGACGAACACCATATTGGCGCCGGAGAGATGGTCGCGGATTTCATCGATGACTTCCTGCGCCGCGGCTGCGCCGACATCCGGCTGGGAGCCGGCGCCGAGGCCCTGCGTCACTTGCGTGCCCATCTGCACGATGCGCTGCGCCTTCGACATGGTCAGCGCCTGCGCGTCGGTGTTGGCGACGACGAAATCGACCCCCTGAAGCCCGGCGGTGATCATGTTGTTGACGGCATTGCCGCCAGCTCCACCAACGCCGAAGACGGTGATCCGGGGCTTCAGTTCGCTGATGTCAGGGGGAGTGAGATTGAGTGCCATGATTGCCTCTCGATTACGACGCGCGCGTTGGTTCGCCCCGGCCGGCGGCCGTGGGAGTTGGTGAATTCCTGGGGTTGCGGAAAAGATTCATCAGAAGCCCTCGCGAAGCCATCGTCCGACCTTTCCGAAATAACCGTCAGTCCCTGTCCTGAGCTGCCGCGTATGCCGCGGTTCGACATGTTCAAGATGAGCGTATTGCGGATAGACCAGCAGCCCCGTAGGCACCGCGAACGACGCGCTCTTGGCCTCGTTGGGCAACCGGCCGAAGCCGAGCGGGCGGCCGATGCGCACCGGCCGGCCGAGGATCTGGGTTGCCAGTTCGGGAATGCCGGTCAGCTGCGAAGCGCCGCCGCTCAGGACCACTCGCGCCCTCGGCTCTGCCGCAAAGGGGGAATCCGCAAGCCGGTCCCTGACCATTTCAAAAATCTCCTCGGCGCGATGCCGGACGATGTTCGCGATCGTGGCACGGGACACGATCTGCGGAGCGTCCCGCTCGTTGTCGCCGGCAGCAGGCACGGACATCAACTCGCGCGCGTCGGACCCGCCGGTCAGCACGGTGCCATATAACGTCTTGATTCGCTCGGCATCCGCAATGCAGGCCGAAAGGCCGCGCGCAAGGTCCATGGTGATGTGTTGCCCGCCGACCGCAAAGCCGCTGGCATGCACGAAACGCCCGCCGGAGTAGGTCGCGATGGTGGTGGTGCCCGCCCCCATTTCGACCACGGCGGCGCCGATATCGGCTTCGTCGTCGGTCAAAACCGAGAGACCTGCGACATAAGGACTCGCCGCCATGGCTTCGACGTTGAGATGGCAGCGCTCGACCACCAGCATCAGGTTCTTGGCGGCGGTGGCATCCGAGGTGACCACGTTCATGTCGACGCCGAACTGGCGCGCCACCATGCCCCTGGGATCGCGAATGCCCTTGACGCCGTCCAGCGCGTAGCCGACCGGCAGCGCATGCAGCACGGTACGGCCCTCGCCGGTGGCGTGGCGCATGCCGGTGGAGGTGATGCGGGTGACGTCGGCCGAGGTGACCGCGCCGCCCTTGATGTCGGCCGCGGCCTCGATCAATTGACCCTGCAGCCGGCCGCCGGAGACCGAGAGCAGCACGGACTCGACCCGGACCTTGGCCATGCGTTCGGCCAGCGCCACCGCCTGGCGCACCGCCTGCTCGCATTCGGCGAGATCGACCACCGCGCCGGCCTTGACGCCGCGTGACTGGATCTGGCTGTAGCCGATCAATTCGACGGCATGGCTGCGGCCGCGCAGGGCTTCGTTCGGCGGGCACGGCTTCAGCCGCGCGATCATGCAGGCGACCTTGCTGGTGCCGATATCGAGCGACGCCACCAGCGCGGTGCGCTTCTGCGGCATCGGGCGCGTCTTCGGCGTCTGGTTGCGATCGAGACCGGTCATGCGTCACCGGCTTTCTTTTTCGGCTTCTTTTCCCTGAACAGTTCTTCGCGGGCTTTGGCCGCGTCTTCCGACAACTGCACCGTCAGCCGGTCCGGCAGCCGCATGTCGACCGCGACGATGTCGCGCGAGAACAGCCGGTCTTCCCTGTCGAGTTTCGACAGCGCCGCCAGCGCGTTGCCGACGTCGTGTTCGGGCAGGCGAATATCGAGACCATCCTTGAGGCGCAGGTTCCAGCGCCGTTCGCCGACCAGGATCGCGGCCTTGGTCTGGCTCTTCACCTGCGGATAACGGTCGAGCAGCGCGAGGAAATCCCGCGCGCGGGTGTCGGCGCCCTTGCCGACCACCAGCGGCAGCGACATGAAGCGGCGCGACAGATAGGGCTCCAGCACCGCGCCGTCATCGGCAATCACCGCCAGCCGGCCGTCGTTCTGCCACAGCGCGAAGGCCGAGCGTTCGACGATGTCGATCTGGAGGTGGCCGGGATAAAGCTTCAGCACGGTGGCTTCGCCGATCCAGGGATTGGCTTTCAGCTTGTCGCGCACGGTGGCGGCGTCGAGGAACAGCAGCGACGAGCGGCCGTTGACGCCACCGATCGCGAGCACCTCGTCCTGGGTCAGCTGCTTGCGGCCATTGATGGCGACCGCGGTGATGCGGAAGCCGGCGGAATTGGCGATCGCATTGCGGGTATCGCTCAGCGCCGTGGTGAAATCGGCGAGATGCCCGCCCCTGACGATGCCAAAGCCGGTGCTGCCGAGCAGCAGCAGCGCGGTGGCGGCGACGCCGGCGCGGTTGGGCAGATAACGCTCGAGGAAGGCGATCAGGCGGTTCGGTTGCTCGCGCTGCAGGGGCGGCTTTCTGGCAGGCCTGGCGGCAACCTTGCGCGGCAAGCCCAGCCGCTCGCGCAACAGCACGACCGCGCCGATGGCGGCAGCTTTCAGGTCAGCCTGGGGCCCCAGCGATCTCAGCGATCGAGCGAGGCGTCCTGCACCATCCATTGCACGAGCTCGTCAAATGTTGCCCGCAATTCCTTTGCGGGATCTGGCACATAGGACGTCCTTGTGATGCCGGTTCGTCGCAGCGGAAGATCCGCAACAGCTCACGCCCCGGCAGCCAAGCGCCACACGCGCCGCCAGCGTTAACCTTCGGACTTCCTGGTAAACAAAGGGTAAACCGGGTGCAGGCAGGGGCTGATTTGCGCCGCCTTCTGAAGACTTTGCCTGACAATCGTAACATTTTTATCAATGGAACCGGTCCGACCCTCCGTTAAGGCCCGTTCCCGCGCAATATTCCCCGAAAGCTCGCTACCTCCGCATGCGTTGGGCCGCCAGCGCGATCTGGTCGTGCAGGAAGTCGGCGAAGGCGAT
>CALROE020000564.1:0-3495 GCA_943369715.1 Bradyrhizobium ivorense | reverse complement strand
CGGTAGCCTCCTGCTCAAACCAGGTGCAATCGCTGCTTCATCGCGGAAATTTTGAGCACGGCAAGATGCGACTTGATGCGTGCGCCGCATTTGGATTAAGTGGATGCATGCGCAAGCCTGCTTCGAAGAAGCGTTCCGTCGCCATCTCTTCCGCTGCCGGCGATGACGAATCCGCGCGCGGGCGCCTGCTCGGCGCCGCGACGCGGCTGTTCTGCAAGGACGGCATCAACGCCACCGGCATCGACGCCATCATCAACGAGGCCGGCACCGCCAAGACCACGCTCTACAAGCTGTTCGGATCGAAAACCAATCTGGTGCATGCCGTGCTGGAGACCGAGGGCAAGCAGTGGCGCGAATGGTTCATCGCCTCGATCGAGACCGGCGGCGGCAGCGCGCAGACCAAGCTGGCGCGAATCTTTCCGGCGCTGAAGAGCTGGTTCGGCGAGGAACGTTTCTACGGCTGTCCCTTCATCAATGCGGTCGCCGAGCACGACAAGGACCAGAAGCAGTTCCGCACCATCGCGATGCGGCACAAGAAGGTGGTGCTGGCGCATATCGCGAAGCTGGCCGGCGAGATGGGCGCGGCGGAACCGGAAGTGCTGGCGCATCAGCTCGCGCTATTGATCGACGGCGCCATCGTCGCGGCAATGGTCTCGCGCAACCCTGATGTCGCCGACACCGCGGGATTGGCCGCGGGCTCGCTGTTCGGACCGTCGAAGCTGAAGAAGCCGAAACGCGTCGGCGAGGCTCCGCAATTGGTGGCGGTGTAACGGGCGGACCCCAGCCGTCATTCCGGGATGGTCCGAAGGACCAGACCCGGAATCTCGAGATTCCGGGTTCGATGCTGCGCATCGCCCCGGAATGACGGAAAAATCTACCGCTCTTCCATCACACTCGACTCCAGCCGGTCGAGCTGCCCGCCGATATCGGCCTCGACCTCGGCGGACACCATCGCGACCACGCGATAGCCTCGCGCCTCCAGCCAGGACTGCCGCGCCGCGCGATCCTTCACGATCACCTCGGTCTCGTCGGGATTGATCAGCTCGATCGCGATCCGGTGCACGAAACTGACAAAATCCGGAATGTGGCGGCCGACCGGGGTCTGGCGTTTGAACTGCCCGGCAAACCGGCGGTCGGTTCGCAGGCCCTCCCACAGGATGCGCTCGGCGTCGGTCGGGTTGCGCCGCAACAGCCGCGCCAGCCCGCGCACGGTGCCGCTTTCCGACGGCAGCGCGTGCTGCCCGTGCTCGGCGAGCAGCGCGCGCAGGCGCGTGGCCTGTTCGCCGTCGAGCACGCCGCCCTTGGCTGGGCCCTTGCGCCCTTCCGCGATCGCCATGACAACGCCGTGCAGCGTGTGCATGTCCTGCTTGGTCGGCTCCATCCGGGTAAAGATGTTGCGCAAATTGACCAGCATGGTCTCGCGTTTCTCGGCCGGCCGCAAAAACTCGACCTTGTCGAGTTCGCGCACCAGATTGTCGAAGAACGCCTGCATCTGGTGCTGCGAGGCGGGCTCGGAATGCTCCGGCATCGCGAACGGCAGCGCGCCCGCGGTCGAGAGCTTGAACCATTCATAGCCGATCAAAAGCACCGCCTGCGCCAGGTTGAGCGAGGCGAAGCCGGGATTGACCGGAAAGGTGATGATGCGGTTGGCCAGCGCCACTTCCTCGTTCTGCAAGCCGTAGCGCTCGCGGCCGAACAGGATGCCGACCGTGCCGCCGCCGGCAACGCCGGCCACGATCTCCTGCGCCGCGGCTTCCGGCGCCACCACCGGCTTGGCCTGATCGTGGGCGCGCGCGGTGGTGGCGAACAGCAGCGTGCAGTCGGCCACCGCCTGCTCGACCGTGTCGAACAGCTCGACCGCGTTCAGAATGTGATCGGCGCCGGAGGCGGCGCGCTGGGCGCTGATATTCGGCCAACCGTCGCGCGGATTGACGATTCTTAAACGAGTTAGGCCGAAATTACCCATCGCCCGCGCGGCCATGCCGATGTTTTCGCCGAGCTGCGGCTCGACCAGAATGACGACGGGCCCCGCCAGCGTGACGCTCGATTTGGTTTTGTCGGTGCCCGATCCGGACATTCGCTTCACTTTCTGAATCAACGTCTGAAGAATGTGAATCAAGTTCCGAAGAACTTGATTCAACCTCTCACGGGCCAGCCGTAGTGGATTGCCCAGCGGGCAAGATTTCTCAAGTCAAATAACAGGGTTAGTAGCGTCATCTAACCCTCAGCCAAAGCCTCATCCGGCTTTGGATACCCTTCTGCTTGCGCGCATTAGACTTTCGGATAGGGTATCATGCACAAGCAAAGCGAACCCGAAAGCCGGTTCAACGGCTGGGGGCACAGGGGAGGCGTCGATGCGCGGCAGATGGTCATTGGCGATTGCCGGCGTGATCCTGATCCTGGCCGGCGGGCTGCTCGCCCACTTCACCCAAACCTCTGGCGGCATCCGGATCCAGGACATCCGCTTCAAGGGCGCCAAGGGCAACACCATGAGCGCCCTGCTCTACATTCCCGCCAATGCCACCGCGCAGACCCCGGCCCCCGGCATCCTCGCGGTTCACGGCTACATCAACTCGCGCGAGACCCAGGCCGGCTTCGCCATCGAATTCGCCCGCCGGGGTTACGTGGTGCTGGCGCTGGACCAGACCGGCCACGGCTACAGCGACCCGCCCGCCTTCGCCAACGGTTTTGGCGGCCCCGATGGGCTGGCGCATCTGCGCAGCCTCGACATCGTCGACAAGAACAATATCGGCCTCGAGGGTCACTCGATGGGCGGCTGGACCGTGCTTGCGGCGGCGACCGCGATGCCTGGCGATTACAAGTCGATGGTGCTGGAGGGTTCCTCCACCGGCAAGCCGTTCGCCGCCGACGGCACCGCCAGCTGGCCGCGCAACGTCGCTCTGGTGTTCGCGCAATATGAGGAATTTTCCACGCTGATGTGGGGCGTCGACCTCGCCCGCGACGTCACCAAAAGCCCGAAGCTCTGGACCCTGTTCGGCACGCAAGGCGCCGTCGTATCAGGCAAGGTCTATGGCGACATCGCGCAGGGCACGGCGCGGGTGCTGTACACGCCGGCGATCACCCATCCGGCCGAACACATCTCGCATCAGGCGATCGGCTACAGCCTCGACTGGTTTGCCAAAACGCTGCAGGGCGGCACCCCAAAACCGGCCGATGACCAGATCTGGCTACGCAAGGAGATCGGCACGCTCATCGCGCTGCTCGGCTTCGTCGCGCTTCTGATCGGCGCCTTCGACGGCCTGCTCGAGGCCAGGATGTTTTCCCGGCTGCGGTTGCCCGAGATCGCCGACGGCACCATGCCGGAGCATGTCGCGGCCGATGGCCGCCGCTGGACCGTGGCGTTCCTACTCTCGGCCTTCATCCCTACGCTGACCTATTACCCGGCGTTCGCGCTGGCCGGCACCTTCGTCAAGCCGTCGGCCTATCTCCCGCAGGGCATCACCAACCAGATCATGGTCTGGGCCGTCATCAACG
>CALROE020000563.1:0-3496 GCA_943369715.1 Bradyrhizobium ivorense | reverse complement strand
ACTCGGTCTCGCATTCGTGCCGTGCGGAGGCCTACGGCCGGTTCGGCGAGTTCGAAAAAAGCATCACCGATCATACCAATGCGATCGCGCTCGGTGCCGCAAACAATGGCCTCGCTTTTCGGGCGCGCGGCATCGCGAAGTATCATGCCGGCCGCATCGACGAGGCGAACGCGGATTTCACGAAGGCCAGCGAGCTAAGTGACAAGGAGACCCGGATCTACGCCGAAATGTGGCTCGTCACGACCTCCGGCCTCCTTCGCAAGCCGGTTCCACAAGCTCTCGTCGCACGTGCCGCGGCGGAGGCTGGCGGCGAATGGCCGCGTGCCGGCCTGGCGATGCTGACCGGCAAGCTCTCCCCCGACGACATGCTCAAGTCGCTGGAGAAAAAGCAGGGCGACGAGCGCCAGATGGCTCTTGCCGAAGCCTATTTCTACCTGGGCCAGTATTATCTGGTGGCAGGCGACCGGAAGAAAGCGAAGGAGAGTTTCGAGAAGACCCGCAGCCTCGGCGTGATCACCTATATCGAGCACGCCAGCGCCAAATTCGAGCTTGAGCGCCTGAAGAAGCCCAGCACGGCGAGTGCCGTCAAACCAGGCACGGCGGCGGTCGCAAGGCCGGACACGGCGACGTCCGCCAAGCCGAGCACGGCGACACCCGCCAGGCCGACCACGACGACATCTGCCAAGCCGCCGTCAGGACAACGCGCGGTCGCGCAATAGATCGTTGCGGGGAGATATCGGCAAGCTCTGGCTTACACCAGCCGGCTCTGCACCATCGCCGCTTGGATGAACGACGCGAACAGCGGGTGCGGCTCAAACGGGCGCGATTTCAGCTCGGGGTGGAATTGCACGCCGATGAACCAGGGATGGTCCTCGTATTCGACGATCTCGGGCAGCACGCCATCGGGCGAAAGCCCTGAAAATTTCAACCCGTGCTGCTCCAGCCGGTCCTTGTAGGCGGTGTTGACCTCGTAGCGGTGGCGGTGGCGTTCCGAAATCTCGGTGGCGCCGCCATAGACCTCGGACACCCGGCTGCCGCGCTTGAGCGCCGCGGGGTATGCGCCAAGACGCATGGTGCCGCCGAGATCGCCGGCTCTCGACCGTTTCTCCAGCTCATTGCCGCGCAGCCACTCGGTCATCAGGCCGACCAGCGGTTCGGAGGTCGGACCGAACTCGGTGGAGTTCGCCGCCTCGATGCCGCACAGATTGCGCGCGGCCTCGATCACGGCCATCTGCATCCCGAAGCAGATGCCGAAATACGGCACGTCGCGCTCCCTGGCGAACTGTGCCGCGCGGATCTTGCCCTCGGCGCCGCGCTGGCCAAAACCGCCGGGCACCAGGATGCCGTTGACGTGCTCGAGGAACGGCGCCGGATCCTCGTTCTCGAATACCTCGCTCTCGATCCAGTCGAGATTGACCTTCACCTTGTTGGCGATGCCGCCATGCGACAGCGCCTCGGTCAGCGATTTGTAGGCGTCCTTCATGCCGGTGTATTTGCCGACGATCGCGATGGTGACGTCGCCTTCGGGATTGCGCACCCGCTCGTTGATGACGTGCCAGCTTTGCAGCGCCGGCGCCATCTGCGGCTCGATGCCGAACGCCGCCAGCACTTCGTCGTCGAGGCCGGCGGCGTGGTAGGCCTCCGGCACGGCGTAGATGTTGTCGACGTCGCGCGCCTCGATCACGGCGGTTTCGCGGACGTTGCAGAACAGGCCGAGCTTGCGCCGCTCTTCCTTCGGAATCTCGCGATCGGTGCGGCACAGCAGGATATCCGGCTGGATGCCGATCGAGCGCAGTTCCTTGACCGAATGCTGGGTCGGCTTTGTCTTGAGTTCGCCAGCGCTGGGAATGAACGGCAGCAGCGTCAGGTGGATGTAGATGGCGTGGTCGCGCGGCAGGTCGTTCTTGATCTGGCGGATCGCCTCGAAGAACGGCAGGCCCTCGATGTCGCCGACGGTGCCGCCGATCTCGCACAGCACGAAATCATAGGCGTCATTGCTGTCGAGGATGAAATCCTTGATCGCATTGGTGACGTGCGGAATCACCTGGATGGTGGCGCCGAGATAGTCGCCGCGCCGCTCCTTGGTGAGGATGTCCTGATAGATGCGCCCGGTGGTGATGTTGTCGGCCTTGGTGGCGGGACGACCGGTGAAGCGCTCGTAATGGCCGAGATCGAGATCGGTCTCGGCGCCGTCGTCGGTCACGAACACTTCGCCGTGCTGATACGGCGACATCGTTCCGGGATCGAGATTGAGATAGGGGTCGAGTTTTCGCAAGCGGACCTTGTAGCCACGCGCCTGCAGCAGGGCCCCGAGAGCCGCTGAAGCCAGACCTTTTCCGAGCGAAGAAACCACGCCGCCGGTGATGAAAATATACCGCGCCATGGGACCCAACCTTTAAGGCTACCCACCCGATTCGCCAAAACGAATCGCAGCTCCAGGCGAAGTTTCGCTTTGGCTGTGGGTGACGTGAAATCTAGAGAAATGTCAGTGTGTTGATGGCGACTTCTGATGCAGGACGGAAGCTACCGTCCTGCATGGCCACCCTGCTTTATTGCGACCGCGGCGCCTGCGGGCCAGATGGCGCCGGCTGATTCTGCTGCCGCTCGTCGGCCTTCTTCAGCGAATCGAGGATGCCGCCTGAGGTCGGCGGCGAAATCGGCGTCGCCGGGCCTGCCGGCTGCGATTGCGACGCCGGATTGGCATCGATGATCGAACTCGGCTTGCGGTCGTAGCTGGCGAGCCAGGACAACAACAGGCTGGTGATGAAGAAGCCGACCGCCAGAAACCCCGTCGTGCGCGTCAGCAAATTGGCGGTACCGCGGCTCGACATGAAGCCGGCGCCGCCGCCGACGCCGAGGCCACCGCCTTCGGATTTCTGCAACAGCACCGCGCCGATCAACGTCGCGACGATCATGAGGTGAATGACGATAACGACAGTCTGCATCTCTACCTTCCGTCGCAAACCAAACCAAGAGCGCCGGCATCCGGCTGCAGATCGGGCTTTGCGGTGTTTGAAGTCGCGCGGGTGTTACACGATTGCAGGGGGCATTGTCACCCCCGCAGGGATTTTCATCCCGCGCGCCGCCTTGCCGCTAGTTAGGCATAACTGCCCGCAATCGCAAGAAAGTCCGCCGCTTTCAGGCTGGCGCCGCCAATCAGCGCGCCGTTGACGTTGGCTACCGCCATCAATTCCCTGGCGTTCGAGGGCTTCACCGAGCCGCCGTAGAGGATCCGCATTTTCATCCCCTCCCCGTTAAATCGGTCGGTCAGGAGTTCCCGGATAAACTTATGAATTTGCTCGACATCTCCTGATGTCGGGGTGAGCCCGGTGCCGATCGCCCAGACCGGTTCATAGGCCACCACCAGATTGCCCGAATTGGCCGTGTCCGGCAGTGAGCCCGTGAGCTGGCCGCGGCAGATATCGAGGGTTTGGCCGGCATCGCGCTGCGCTTGGGTCTCGCCGATGCAAACGATGGCGGTGAGGCCGGCGCGCCA
>CALROE020000562.1:0-3500 GCA_943369715.1 Bradyrhizobium ivorense | reverse complement strand
GGAGATTTTTGCGGGCTCGCTGATCGATCAGCCCGGCGTCAAGTTCAACGCGCTCTCGACCGAACAACAGGCCGCCATCGCGGTGATCGCCGCCGGTTTCACCGGGCTGCTGTCGCTGTTCAACATCGGCGGCCGCTTCTTCTGGGCGTCGCTGTCGGACTATATCGGCCGCAAGAATACCTATTACGCGTTCTTTATCCTCGGCATCGCGCTCTACGCGCTGGCGCCGAGCTTCGCCAATATGGGCTCGATCCTGCTGTTCGTCGGCGCCTTCTGCATCATCCTGTCGATGTATGGCGGCGGCTTCGCCACGGTGCCGGCCTATCTGGCCGACATGTTCGGCACCCAGTTCGTCGGCGCCATTCACGGCCGGGTGCTGACGGCGTGGTCGACCGCCGGAATCATTGGTCCTGTGGTGGTGAATTATATCCGCGAGGCGCAGCTCGCCGCCGGCGTGCCGCGCGATCAGCTCTACAACACCACCATGTACATCCTGTGCGCCATGCTGGTCATCGGCCTGATCTGCAACGCCATGATCAGGCCGGTCGACCCCAAATGGCACATGAGCGCCGAAGCTGTCGCGAAGCTGCAGGCGGCGGGTGCGAACAGCGCGGCCGTGGCGCAGCCCGGTTCGTTCGGTATCGGCAAGGGCGGCCTCGACGTTCAGGCGGCGCTGTTCTGGGCCCTGGTCGGGGTACCCTTGGCATGGGGCGTCTGGAAGACATTGCAAAGCGCGGTCAGGATCTTCTGATCCGGGCCGTGCCGGGGCGGAGACCTCGCTGGCATTGCCGCGGCCAAGCTGGCAAAACTGGACACCACGCGGCCCCTGGCTGCGGTTGATTCACAGGGATTGACGGCTTGATCGACAAACTTGAACTTCTGTTGGCTTTGGCAAAAGAACGGCACTTTGGCCGCGCCGCCGAAGCCTGCGGCGTCACCCAGCCGACGATGTCGACCAGCCTGAAGCAGCTCGAGGAAATCCTCGGCGTCATGCTGGTGCAGCGCGGCTCGCGCTTCGTCGGCTTTACGCCCGAGGGAGAGCGCACGCTGGACTGGGCGCGCCGCATCGTCGGCGATGTGCGCGGCATGCGCCAGGAAATCAATTCGCTCAAGGACGGGCTGTCGGGCGAAATCCGGATTGCGGCGATTCCCACCGTGCTGGGCATGGTGGCATCGCTGACCACGCCGTTCCGGGCCCGTCACCCCAATGTACGCTTTCGCATCGTTTCCTGCACGTCCATCGAAGTGCTGGGATTGCTGGAAAATCTCGAGGTCGATGCCGGCCTGACCTATCTCGACAACGAGCCGCTCGGCAAGGTGCGCACCATTCCGCTCTACGACGAGAGCTATCGCCTGATCACAGCACCCGACAGTCAATTCGGGGATCGCGATCAGGTGACCTGGAAGGAGGTGGGGGAGGTGCCGCTATGCCTGCTCACGCCTGACATGCAGAACCGCCGTATCATCGACCGCGCGCTGCTCGCGGCCGGAACCCAGGCGAAGCCCTCTTTGACGTCGAACTCGATCATCGTGCTCTACACCCATGTCAAAACCGGGCGCTGGGCCAGCGTGATGCCGGCCAAGCTCGCCGATACCCTGGGCCTGTCCGATGCGGTCAGATCAATCCCGATTGTCGACCCCAAGGTGACCTACCGGATCGGACTGGTGGTTCCGTTGCGCGATCCGATGACACCGATGGTCGCGGCATTGGTCCAAACCGCGCGCGAGGTCGCTCCGACGCTCGCCGACTGAACGCGTTCTCTGCATGGCTATCTTGAATTCCTATCGATCGATTTCGATTTCTGATCGATACGCTTTCCCTATCAATGCACGGGACGGCTTTATTGATCTTTGGATCGATTCTCGTTCAGATCGTTATGG
Source organism: Bradyrhizobium ivorense (assembly GCA_943369715.1). GTDB lineage: Bacteria > Pseudomonadota > Alphaproteobacteria > Rhizobiales > Xanthobacteraceae > Bradyrhizobium > Bradyrhizobium ivorense_A. Next base: position 1,619 of record CALROE020000562.1, on the reverse strand, counting down.
CCCGTTGCGAGGGGAATGACCGCGACAGCGGTCTTGCTCTCCCCCGAATTTGTCCTTGGCATGTGGTATGCCACGGATTAGAGTTCATCAAAACGAGAGCGGGCAAGAGCGAGATTGAAACTTCGATGAACCACGCCGACCAGACAGTCCGCTCGTTCGAACATCCAGGCCAGGGCCGCAAGCGGGCCAAGTCGACCCCCAAGGGCCGCCAGATCGACCCCCAGGCCGCGGAAGAGATTGCGCTTCTGCTCGGCGACCGGCCGCGGCGGCGCGACCTCCTGATCGAGCATCTGCATCTCATCCAGGATACGTATCGGCAGATTTCCGCGGCCCACCTCGCGGCGCTCGCCGACGAGATGAAGCTCGCCTTTGCCGAAGTGTTCGAGACCGCGACCTTCTATGCGCATTTCGACGTGGTGAAGGAGGGCGAGCCCGACATCGCGCCGCTGACCATCCGGGTCTGTGATTCCCTGACCTGCGCCATGCTGGGCGCGGAAAAATTGTTGCATGAGTTGCAGACGTCGGCAGGCCCCGGCATTCGCGTGGTACGCGCGCCCTGCGTCGGCCGTTGCGATACCGCGCCGGCGGCCGAAGTCGGCCATCATTTCGTCGATCGCGCCACGGTGGCGAATGTGCTGGCGGCGGCGAAGGCCGGCGACACCCATGCGCATCTGCCGGAGTATATCGACTATGACGCCTATGTGGCCGGCGGCGGCTACAAGCTGCTCAATCGCCTGCGCTCCGGCGAGTTGAAAAGAGAAGATCTGCTGAAGTCGCTCGACGACGCCTCCTTGCGCGGTCTCGGCGGCGCCGGTTTTCCGACCGGTCGAAAGTGGCGCGCCGTGCTCGGCGAGCCCGGGCCGCGGCTGATGGCGATCAACGGCGACGAGGGTGAGCCCGGAACGTTCAAGGACCGCTTTTACCTGGAAACCGACCCGCATCGCTTTATCGAGGGCATGCTGATCGGCGCCTACGTGGTCGAAGCACCCGATGTCTACATCTACATCCGCGACGAATATCCGGCGAGCCGCGAAATTCTCGAACGCGAAATCGCAAAGCTGCCGCCGGGCGGGCCTGAGTTGCACATGCGCCGTGGTGCCGGCGCCTATATCTGCGGCGAGGAATCCTCGCTGCTGGAAAGCATCGAGGGCAAGCGCGGCCTGCCGCGGCACAAGCCGCCATATCCGTTCCAGGTCGGACTGTTCGGGCTGCCGACGCTGATCAACAATATCGAGACGTTGTGGTGGGTGCGCGATGTCGTCGAGAAGGGCGCGGAGTGGTGGAAGAGCCACGGCCGCAACGATCGCCACGGCCTGCGCAGCTATTCGGTGTCGGGGCGGGTCAAGAATCCCGGCATGAAGCTGGCGCCCGCGGGCATCACGGTGCGCGAATTGATCGACGAATTCTGCGGCGGCATGGCCGACGGCCATCGATTCCACGCCTATTTGCCGGGCGGCGCTTCCGGCGGCATCCTGCCGGCGTCGATGGACGACATCCCGCTCGATTTCGGCACGCTGGAAAAATACGGCTGCTTCATCGGATCGGTCGCCGTCATCATCCTGTCCGAGCAGGACAGCGTGAAGGGGGCGGCGCTCAATCTGATGCGCTTCTTCGAGGAC
>CALROE020000561.1:0-3504 GCA_943369715.1 Bradyrhizobium ivorense | reverse complement strand
AAGAATGCGACGATCAGCGTCATGATCCCGGGTTCGGCAATGCGCTGAAAGCGAACCAGCCCGATCACGAGATTGACGATCGAAAACAGGATGCTCAGCGTGGCCAGGGCGAAGCCCAGATAGAGGCTGAGCCGCAGCGGCGCCGTGGTGAACGACACCAGGCCGTTCAGGCCCTGGTCGATCAAGGCCGTGATCTTGTTCTTCGACACGCCCTTTTTGCGGGTGCGCCAGTGATAGGGCACTCCGATCGAGCGGCCGCCGCATTCGAACGTCATCATGCGCAGGAACGGATAGTTGTCCTTGACGTGGTGCATCGCGTCGACGACGCGCCGGTCCACCAGCTGGAAGTCGCCGACCCCCGGCGGAATCTTGATTTCCGAGAAACGGATCAGGAGCCGGTAATAAGCGTCCCTGAAATTCCGCATCAGCCAGCCCTCTTCCCGGGTGGCGCGGATGCCGAACACGATTTCGTAGCCCTGCTCCCAGAGCTTGACGAATTCGGGCAGTAGTTCCGGCGGGTCCTGCATGTCCGCCGGCAGGAACAACAGAACGGCGTCTCCCGTGGCCGCCATCACCCCGTTGAAGGTGTTGCGCAGCGGCCCGAAATTGCGTGCGTTGAGGATGACGCGGACGGCGGGATCTTCCGCCGCGATCGCGCGGAGAATCGCCGAGGAATCGTCGGTCGACGCGTTGTCGCAGAAGATGTGCTCCCGGCGATAATCCTTCAGTTCATTGTCGAACAGCTTGCGGACCGCGTCGCGACAATCCCGGATATTCAGCTCTTCATTGTAGCACGGCGTCACGATGCTGATGGTCTTCATGATGGATTCCTGGTCACCGCGTCCGGGCAACGATGGCATCGATTGTATCAGTCAAGACCCGGGCCGTATCGCGCTCGGGCCTGTAGCCAAGATCCGCCGCGGCGCGATCGTTGGAGGCGTAGAACCGCTTGCTGCCGGTCGGGCTGGACCCGGCGTCGGCTACATACTCGGTTTGCAGGTTGTAGCGGGCCTCGAACATCCGAAACAGATCGTGCTTGCCGGCGGGCGCCGTTGTGTAGAGGTCGAGGGCGCCATTCGGCGCGCCGGCGCGCTCCCAAGCGCGGATCAACGCCCGCAATTCGAGCGCCCCGGCATAATCGCGCACCATGTCTTCGGGCGAGGTGACGAAGACCGTCTTGTCGCGGATGGCGCGCGCCAGTTCGGCCAGAAAGAACCCGCCGGCAAGGTCGATCGACGGATCGGCGTATCCGAAGATGCGCAGGTCGAGAATGGCGCGTGATGGCGCCTGCCGGTGGCGCATTTCCGCTTCCAGCTTGGCCATGGTGTAGGGCGGAACATGGTTGACCTCGGTGCCATGGACCGCGCCGCTGGAAAGGAAAACATACTTCGTTTGCTGACCCATCGACTGCATCACGCGCGCATCCCAGAACGCGGTGACGTCGAGGATGTCGGCGCCCATCGCGCTGACCCTGTGCGGGTCTCCGGCGCCGATGGCGTTGATGACAAGGTCGAACTCCGCCGCGCTGAAATCCGCGAGGTCCCGCAGTTCGGCGGCCGGCGGCCAGACCTGCCTGGACAATCGTGCGGGATCACGCGCGAACAAGGCCACCGGATGCCCCTCTTCGGCCAGCAGCCGGCCAAGGCTGCCGCCGACGTAGCCGGTCGCACCGAGAACGGCGATCACGACAACGCGCTGCCAGGCGGCTCCGGCCGCGGGTAACTCACGAACCGGTTGCCGGAGGCGTATTCGGCTTCATCCAGATATGGAAACTGATCGTTGATCGGCCGGCCCATTTCCAGCTTCGGCTCGATCAAGGTGTGCTCGCTGAGCGCGACGTCGATCACGATCGCGCCGCCCTCGAAAATTTCCGGTGTTATCTGATCGAGGCGCTCGATCCGGATATATCGCAGGCCGTAGGCTTCGGCGATCCGGCCGAGGTCCGGCACGCTGTAGCCGTCGCGCGACGCGGTGTAGCGGCTGCCGAGGTAGCTGTCCTGAAACTGCTTGATGATGCCGTAGCTGGCGTTGTTCATGACCACGATCGCGACGTCGAGGCCGTTGTGCCGGATGGTCTGCAGTTCCTGCAGATTGACCTGAAAACCGCCGTCGCCATTGTAGCTGATGACCTGGCGATCCGGCGCGGCGAGCTTGGCGCCGATCGCCGCGGGCACGGCATATCCCATCGGCGAGTTTCCGCCTGCGGTGAACAGCGTATGGTCCTTGACCCGAAACGACTGATGCAGCCAGCAGACCGCGGCACCGGTGTCGCCGATCACGATGGCATCCTTCGCGACCACGTCACTCATGCGGCGAACCACCTCATACGGCGACAGCGTGTTGAGCCGGCGCGCCGAGGTGCTGGTTTCCTTGCCGTAATACAGCGATTTCATTTCGGCGGCATAGTCCAGCCAGTCCCGGTCCAACGCAGGTACCGTTACGCCCGACAGCATGGCCGGAAGGTCGCGGCAGTCGAGCCGGGAGGTTCGATAGCCTTCATTGTGATACTTCTTCAGTTCCTCGGTATCGACATCGACCACGTGGACCGTGGCGCCAGCCGCGAAATTGGCGGCGTTGCCGGATCGCTGACGGTTGTCGAGACGACTGCCGATAACGACGACGGTATCGGCATTCTGCAGCACGAAGTTGGCGCCCCGATTGCCGTAGACCCCGATCTGTCCCTGGAAGCCGGGATGATCGTGATCGAAAAACGTCAGGCCGGCCCAGCTCGACACGAAGGGAATGCCGCTGGCGCGCAGCCAGTCGGCGGTTTCGCGGTGAACATTGGCAAGGCCGATCCCGCCCCCCCACAACACCACCGGCCGCCGCGCATTGCGCAGCGTCTCCGTCAGCGCTTTTGCGACATCCTCGACCGGATCGGCATCGGACGGAAGCCGCACGGGAAGGATCAGTTCGTCGCCGACATCGATCTGCTGGATGTCCATGGGGACATCGATCAGGACAGGGCCCATCCGCCCGCTGATCGCGATCGAATAGGCCTTTGCCAGTTCGGTGCGCAATTCGTCCGCGGTCCTGACCAGCACGGCGTATTTCGTCACCGGACGAACCATCTCGACGATCTTGGTCTCCTGGAAGCCGGACTGGCGGACGTTGGCGCCGTGCAGCGAACTGCTCTCGCGCTGGTTGACCTGGCCGGTGATGTGAAGCGATGGAATCGAATCGAAGTAGGAGCAGGCGATGCCGGTGATCAGGTTCGTCGCGCCCGGTCCCGATGTCGCCATCGACACGCCGACCTTGCCGGCGACGCGCCACAGCGCATCGGCCGCCATCGCCGCCGACTGCTCGTGATGAAAACTGGTGTAGGACAGTTCTGGATGGCGCGCGACGGCGTCGATCATGAAAGCGCAGGCGCCGCCCGTCAGCAGAAACACCCGGTCGCTGCCCACGCGCGCCAGGAATTCAGCGATGTATTCCGATCCGGTCATAGCGAGCGCGCCTTATCTCAGGACAGAACGGGCGATTTGCAGAAGGCGCGGATCGTTT
>CALROE020000560.1:0-3512 GCA_943369715.1 Bradyrhizobium ivorense | reverse complement strand
CCAACAAACTCGGCATCGAGATCGAGGCGGCGCTGGCGTTCGGCACCGGGCACCACGGCACCACGCGCGGCTGCCTGCTGCTGCTCGACGAAGTGCTGAAGGCGCATTTGCCGCGCCGCGTGCTCGATTTGGGGACCGGCACCGGCGTGCTCGCCATCGCCGCCGCCAGGGCGCTGCGGATAAAAGTGCTGGCGAGCGACATCGATCCGCTCGCGGTCCGGGTGGCGCGGGAAAACGCCAGGCTGAATGGCGTCGGCGACCTGGTGCAGGCCATTACCGCCACCGGCTTTTCGGCCGCGGAATTTCTGGGGCGAGCGCCATTCGACCTGGTGCTGGCGAATATTCTCGCCAACCCGCTGCGACAAATGGCAACGCCGATGGCGCAGCATCTGGCGCCATCGGCGTTGGTGATCTTGTCGGGGCTCTTGCCGCAGCAGGCCCAAAGCGTGGTCGCGGCCTATCGCGCGCGCGGGCTGGTTCTCAGGAGGCACCTTCAGATCGAAGGCTGGAGCAGCCTGCTGATGCAGCGCGGGGGTTGAAATCTAATCCGGTGGTTTGGGCTCGTGGCGGGCGATCACGCCGTTTTCCCCACGCCTGGTTCGCTTGACGCGCGCCTCGACGAACCGGTCGAGAATCTGGACGATGACACCGCGTTGCTTCTGTTCGATCGACGGAATCGGACCACGGCGAACCGGGGGCGAGATTTTCTCAAACGTAAAAGCAGGCATTGTGTATCCCCTCGTCGTTGAGTTGAAACACTCCTGGATTTCCCCCAGATAGCGCTGGAACCAAGTGTTTGTGACAACAATGGTTCCATCCCGTCTAATGCAGGTGCTAATATTCAAGCACAATTTGTGCCAAATCGGCTTTGATATGGATCAGATTGCGGAGTTCTCCCCGCAATCCCAGAGGTGACCACGCGATGTTCGAAGCCCATTTCCAGACATTCGAAGACCCCGAGGCAGGCGTCGCGCTGACGGCACGGCTGGCGGCATTTCGCGAGGAGCTGGCGCGGCGCAAGCTGACGGGATTCGTGATTCCCCGCGCCGATCAGCAACAAAACGAATATGTCGCGCCTTCCGAAGAGCGGCTGGCCTGGTTGACCGGTTTTACCGGATCCGCCGGAATGGCCATCGTTCTCACCCAACAGGCCGCGGTGTTCGTCGACGGCCGCTATACGCTGCAGGCCGCCAAACAGGTCGATGGCAAGGCCTGGCAGGTCGAGCCGCTGGCCGATCCGCCGCCGGAAAGCTGGCTGACGCGGCATCTGGTGGCCGGCGACCGCCTCGGATTTGATCCGTGGCTGCATACTTCTGCGGCAGCCGAGCGGCTGGCCGGGGCCTGCGCCGGGGCCGGCGCAGAACTGGTCGCGGTCGACAGCAATCCGCTCGATTCGGTGTGGACCGAGCGCCCTGCCCCGCCGCTCGGCCCGGTCGCCATTCACGGCGCGCAATTTTCCGGCGAGGCGGAAGCCGAAAAGCTGCGGCGGATCCGGCTCGAGATCGCGCGCCTCGGCGTCGAGGCACTGGTGCTGTCGGATTCGCACGCGGTGGCCTGGACCTTCAATATCCGCGGCGCCGACGTCTCGCATACGCCGCTGCCGTTGTCCTACGCGCTGGTGCCTGGGGAAGGCCGGCCCACGGTGTTCATCGATCACCGCAAGCTTTCCAACAGCGCGCGCGATCATCTCGAACAGTCCGCCAATGTCGAGGAGCCGGATGCGCTGACACCAAGGCTCACGGCGCTGGCGCAGGCCGGTGCCGCGATCGCGCTCGACGGCGCCACCGCCGCCGACGCGCTGAGCCGCCTGATACTGGCGGCCGGCGGCAAGCCGGTGCGCGGCAACGATCCGGTCAGCCTGCTCAAGGCGGTGAAGAATTCCACCGAGATCGAGGGCACGCGCACGGCGCATCGCCGCGATGCGGTGGCGCTGACGAGATTTCTGGCCTGGATCGACCGCGAGGCACCCAAGGGCGTACTGACCGAGATCGACACCGTCGAGGCGCTGGAAACCTTTCGCCGCGACACCGGCGCACTGAAGGACGTCTCGTTCCCGACCATCGCCGGCACCGGGCCGAACGGCGCCATCGTGCATTACCGCGTCAGCCGCAAGTCGAACCGGCGGATCGCGCCCGGCGATCTCCTGCTGATCGATTCCGGCGCGCAATATGAAGACGGCACCACCGACGTCACCCGCACCATCGCGATCGGCGAACCCACCGCCGAAATGCGCGACCGCTTCACCCGCGTGCTGCGCGGCCATATCGCGATCGCGCGCGCGGTATTTCCCGACGGCACCACCGGCGCCCAGATCGACACGCTGGCGCGGCAATATCTGTGGCAGGCCGGCATCGATTTCGATCACGGCACCGGCCACGGCGTCGGCAGCTATCTCTCGGTGCATGAAGGCCCGGCACGCATTTCGAAACTCGGCACCACGCCGCTGAAGCGCGGCATGATCCTGTCCAACGAGCCCGGCTACTACAAGACCGACGGTTTCGGGATCCGGATCGAGAACCTCGAACTGGTGGTCGCCGCCGACATTGCAGGCGCGGAGCGACCGATCAACGCGTTCGAGACGCTGACGCTGGCGCCGATCGACCGGCGGTTGATTGACCTCACCATGCTGGATGGCGGGGAACTGAACTGGCTCAACGACTATCATGCCCGCGTGTGCCGCGAAGTGCGCCCACATGTCGACGAGGCGACGAAGCTGTGGCTGGATGCGGCGACCGCGCCGCTGTAGCAACGTCTTTCCGGGATGGGCTTTTTGCAGATGGGGCTGGGCGCGCTGGTGTCGCAGTTCGGCGCCTGGCTCGGCGGCCATTTTGCCACGCCGGTACCGCTCAACATCGCCAACGTCGTGCTCTCGATCGCCTGTGCCTCGACGATGATCTTTTTGATCCCGCGCCGCCAATTGGTGGTCAGCGAGGCGTTGATCGAGAAAGCGGAGGAGGAAGAGTCGGGGATGCTGTGAGGGGAAGCGTAAACAAAAAACGCGAAAACAACCCCATGCACAGAATGGCTGGACGGGCCGCACGCGTCCCGACACAAGATATAGTATGTGCGCGAACGCCCCAGCGCTTCACTGCCCGATCATCGCCAGCCACTCGTCTTCCGTCAGCACCGCGACGCCGTGTTTTTTCGCCTCGGCGAGTTTCGACCCAGCCCCCGGCCCCGCGACCACATAGTCGGTCTTCTTCGACACCGAGCCCGCCGCCTTGGCGCCCAGCCGCTCGGCCGTGGCCTTGGCTTCGTCGCGCGTCATTTTTTCCAGCGCGCCGGTGAACACCACGGTCTTGCCGGCGACCGCCGAATTGCTCTTCGGCTTTTCGGCATCGACGATCGTGACCTCCCTGGTCAGCCGTTCGACGATGCCGCGGTTATGGCTCTCGCTGAAATAGGCCTTGATGCTGGCGATCACGGTTTCGCCGATCTGGTCGAGCGCATCCATCTCGGCGATCGCCTCCTCGTCGTCTTTGGCGACCTTGAGGCAGGCGTCGTGAAAGGCC
>CALROE020000559.1:0-3514 GCA_943369715.1 Bradyrhizobium ivorense | reverse complement strand
TCGCTGGATGTCCGCAGGGGCGAGATCCTCGGCCTGGTAGGGGCTTCGGGCGGCGGCAAGTCGGTGTTGATGCGAACCATCATTGGCCTCATTCCGCGGCGGAGCGGAGATATCGAGGTAATGGGCTCCATGATCGGTGGCGCCAACGAGCATATCACCCAGGCCGCCGCCGGAAGGTGGGGCATTCTGTTCCAGCAGGGCGCGCTTTTTTCCTCACTCACCGTACGGCAGAATATCCAGTTTCCTTTGCGGGAGAATCTGGAGATGTCACAGGCGCTGATGGACGAAGTTGCTATCGCCAAACTCGAAATGGTCGGGTTGAGGCCGGAGGATGGCGACAAGTTTCCCGCCGAATTGTCGGGCGGCATGACCAAGCGCGTGGCGCTGGCCCGGGCGCTTGCGCTGGATCCCGCGATTGTGTTTCTCGATGAGCCCACCTCCGGCCTCGATCCGATCGCGGCGGGCGACTTCGATGCCCTGATCAAGACATTGCAGAAAACCCTGGGGCTGACCGTGTTCATGGTCACCCATGATCTCGCCAGCCTCAATACCGTCTGCGATCGCGTGGCAGCGCTGGCGGACGGCAAGATCGTCGCCATCGGACCGATGCGCGAGCTGCTTCAATCCGAGCATCCCTGGGTGCGTGCCTATTTTCACGGCAAACGCTCCCAGATGCTGCAACCCAAAGCGAGTTAAGCGATGGAAACCCGCGCTCCCTTCACCGTTGTCGGCGCCTTCGTGCTGGCGGCTATCGTCGCCATATTCGGCTTCGTCTACTGGCTCCACAATACCGGCGGGCTCGGTCCGCGCGCGACTTATCATGTCCAGTTCGACGGCTTGGTGCCGGGGCTGCTGGTCGGCGCCGGGGTGCTGTTCAACGGCATCCGCGTCGGCGAGGTGACGGATCTTGGCCTTGCGCCGGACAGTCCGCGCCGCGTCAATGCGACGATCTCGGTGGCCGCGACGACGCCGGTGCGTTCCGACACCAAGGTCGGCCTGGAGTTCCAGGGCCTGACCGGCGTTCCCGTCATTGCGCTGGAAGGCGGCACGCTGCTGGCGAATACCGGTGCGGTGCCGACCCTGATTGCCGAATCCGGCGCGGGCCAGAGCATGACCCAGGCCGCCCGCGACGCACTGCGCAAGGTCGATTCGGTGCTGACCGAGAATGCCGAACCGCTCAAGAAAACCATCGCCAATCTGCAAACCTTCACGGACGGGCTCGCGCGCAATACCGGTAAACTCGACAGCATCATCGTCGGTCTGGAAAAGCTCACCGGTGGCGGCACGCCTGCGCAGAAGGTCACCTACGATTTGCGGGCGCCGCAGAATCTCGGGCCGGCAGGCAAGACCCTCACGGACCAATTGGCGATCCCGGAGCCCACGGCGGTCGCAATGCTGGCGACGCAGCGCATGCTGTTCTCGCCGGCAAAGGACTACCCGGGATTTGCGGACTTTCTCTGGGCCGACAGCATTCCGAAGCTGCTGCAGGCCCGATTGATCGAGAGCTTTGAAAATTACGATATCGCACACGCTCCCTTGCACGCGTCGGAGGTCGGACAGGCCGACCACCAGCTCCTGATCGACATCAGGCGTTTCCGGATTGCGGTCGACGCGGGGCCTGCGGCGGAAATCGGGTTGTCGGTACGAATCGTCGACAAGGGCGGAAAAGTCGTCGCCTCGCGCCTGTTTGAAGGAAGTCAGAAGTTCGACGAACTGGAGCCGCCGGCAGCCGTGACCGCCTTCAGCGATGCGTTCGGTCGAATGGCGAAGGAAATGATCGCCTGGACCGTGGAGGCGCTGTAACGCGGCGAAAAAGCCAGTCGCGCCAGTGCTGCGGCTGGCGGCCGGCCATCGTTCCCGGGTAATCCCGCGACCGAAATCAGCCCACAAGCACAGCAATTGATCTCGATCAAATCGGTTCCGGCGGGATTGTGATTGTTGGTTCCCGTATCCTCACGAGAGATTCCACATGAGCCAGGCCCCTAACGCGAAGACTATGACGACAGGTGAAAGCGGCTTGACGCTGGTGTTCGCGGCCGCCGCCTTCCTCTGCATGATAGGTGCGGCGAAAGCGCTCGATGCGGCCTTCGCATTTCATGCCTCCCTCAGCGCCGCTGCCAGTCTGGCGGCGGTTTTTGCCATTTTGAACCGGTATTACGACCGGCCGGCGTCGCTGCCGCCGCAGGAAATCAACGGCCGGCCCAACTACAATCTGGGCCCGATCAAGTTTGCCGCCGTGGCGTCGGTGTTCTGGGGCATTGCCGGATTCCTCGTCGGGCTGATAATCGCCTGCCAGCTGGCATGGCCGGCGCTCAATTTTGACCTGCCGTGGATCAGCTTCGGCCGGCTGCGGCCGCTGCATACGTCGGCCGTGATCTTCGCGTTCGGCGGCAATGTGCTGATCGCGACCTCGTTCTATGTGGTGCAGAAGTCCTGCCGGGCCCGTCTCGCGGGCGATCTTGCGCCGTGGTTTGTCGTGCTCGGCTATAATTTCTTCATCCTGATCGCGGGCACCGGCTACCTGCTCGGCGTCACCCAGTCGAAGGAATATGCCGAGCCGGAATGGTATGCCGATCACTGGTTGACCATCGTGTGGGTAGTGTACCTGCTGGTGTTCCTGATGACGCTGGTGAAGCGCAAGGAACCGCACATCTTCGTCGCCAACTGGTTCTACCTGGCCTTCATCGTCACCATCGCCGTCCTGCATCTCGGCAACAATCCCGCTTTGCCGGTGTCGGTGTTCGGCTCCAAGTCCTACATCGCCTGGGGCGGCGTGCAGGATGCGATGTTCCAGTGGTGGTACGGACACAACGCGGTTGGCTTCTTCCTGACTGCCGGCTTCCTCGCCATCATGTACTACTTCATCCCGAAGCGCGCCGAACGGCCGATCTATTCCTACCGGCTGTCGATCATCCATTTCTGGGCGCTGATCTTCCTTTATATCTGGGCCGGCCCGCATCATCTGCATTATACGGCGTTGCCGGACTGGGCGCAGACGCTGGGCATGACCTTCTCGATCATGCTGTGGATGCCGTCATGGGGCGGCATGATCAACGGCCTGATGACGTTGTCGGGCGCTTGGGACAAGCTTCGCACCGATCCCGTGCTGCGCATGCTCGTGGTGTCCGTCGCCTTCTACGGCATGTCGACCTTCGAAGGTCCGCTGATGTCGATCAAGGTGGTGAATTCGCTCAGCCACTACACCGACTGGACCATCGGTCACGTCCACGCCGGTGCGCTGGGCTGGGTCGGGTTCGTCTCGTTCGGCGCGCTCTATTGCCTGGTTCCCTGGTTGTGGGACCGCAAGGGACTTTACAGCCTCAAGCTCGTCAACTGGCATTTCTGGATCGCGACCATCGGTATCGTTCTCTACATCTCCGCGATGTGGGTGTCCGGAATCTTGCAGGGTCTGATGTGGCGTGCCTACACCTCGCTCGGCTTCCTCGAATATTCGTTCATTGAAACCGTCGAGGCGATGCATCCCTTCTACATCATCCGCGCCGCCGGAGGAGGA
>CALROE020000558.1:0-3517 GCA_943369715.1 Bradyrhizobium ivorense | reverse complement strand
GCGGGTGCATGACGATCTCGTCGTCGCCCGATCGTCCGACGTGGAACACCTTGGCCTGCGAGTGATCGATCCAGACGATGGCATGGAAGTGGGTCGGCATGTTTGTATCCTTTGTCGATCGGCGACGCTCCGCCGGTCGTTTTTGAAGTCGTGGCTTGATGCGCGGAGGCGACCGCGCATCTGTGGAATGATTATCGCAATGGCGTATTGGCCGATTGATTCAGGTCAACCGAAGCAACCCTCTCGCGGGTCGATTGCCGTCCCATTTTCCGGAACTTGCATGGTTGGCAGCCACGCTGCCGCCGCCAACTCAGTGCGAAAACAATGTGGGGGCAGTGAGCGTCTCGAACATGCCGCGCGTCACTCCGCCCAGGATGAATTCCCGAAGTCTGGAATGGCCGTAGCCGCCCATCACGATCAGATCGCTGTCGTTGTCGGCAGCGAGCGACAGGATGGTATTGTGAATGTTCGAGGTATCGGCCGTCAGCCGGTGAGAGGTTACTGGCAGATCGCGCCGGGTGAGATGGGCGACCAGGGCCGACAGCGATGCAGCGCCGGCAGCCTCTTCGTGCTCGTTGATGGCAACGACGTCGATGGTCTTGGCCTTGCGAAGGAAGGGGGCAGCGTTGTGGACGGCCCGCGCCGCCGGCGCCTTGCCGTCCCAGCAGATCAATACGCGGTCCATCCTGAAGGTACCGCGGTTGATGTAGGGAATCATCAGCATCGGGCGCCCCGAGCCGAACAGTATCGCCTCGGACAGAAAATCGGTCTGGCTGGGGTTGGAACTGTCCGGCTGTGCAACGATGTTCAGATCGTACAGCCGCGACATCTCCGTCACCGTGCGAGTCGCGGCATAGGAAACGTTGAACGTGCTCCGGGCATCGTGCGGGATATTGAGACGTCTTGTCGTGATCTCGAACTGGTCGAGTACGGCGGCGGCCTGTTCCGGGCCGCTGTCATATTGGGCCGCCATGACGGCGGCTGACGCCTCGAAGGCAATCATGGGATTGATTGCCTGATAAGCGCAGGCGATGCCATCGAGATGAGCCTCGAACAGGCCGGCGACCGCAGCGGCGCAATCGATCAGGGGACCGGCAGGCCGGTCGACGGGAAGGAAAACAGCGATATCGTTCAGCATGATGGAAGCGCTCACGGGTTGCAGAAGATTATGATGCCTGCATCCGCCTCAAGCGTTTTGATCTATCTCATGCTTTTCGCAACCTGTTCAGAAAAACAGGCGCGCCGGCTGACCGGCGCGCCTGATGTCTTGTTGCAGGCGTAACGGGTACGCGGATTCAAGCCGCGATCAGTACGGGCAGACGACGCGACCCCAGCGACGGCTGTAATAGCAACCGCCGCGTACGACCGGCGCAACGTAGACGCCGCCAAAGCCGTAACCGCGTCCGTAGCCTCTGCCGCGACCACGACCAATGCCCCTGGCATAGCCTCTGCCGCCGCCTCGACCGCGGCCCCTTTGGGCTTCCGCCGACGACGTCGACGCGGCCAGGAACAGACCTGACGTGCCCACGACGCTGACCATATAAACGAAAACCAGAGCCGTCGCCGCGAGGAAACGCGAAAGGATGTTGTAGCGTTTAGCCATTTAGGATCTCCCAGGTCATTCCAATCACCGTGAACTTCAAGCCCGGCTTTTCTGAACTCGCGAGGCCCGCCCGACGTTCCGGTACGTGTTTAACAGCAATACAAAATGTTGTTCGTGTGGCCTCGTAGGATGCTATGGGGTAGCGCATGCGAGGTCAAGTTACGGTCTCAATCGGACCAAGATGAACAAACGTTCAACATCATGTGTCGGCACACCACGAACAAAGGTTCAAACGTCAGCTCGTTTTAAAATATTGTGCATTGCGCAATTAATACTCTAGGCAAGCGCGCGAGCCAGTTCCGACAGACGACGACCCGATTCCGCCGACAATAGCGCTCGGCAGACCAAGAATAGCCCGACATTGACCTCGATCCAGTCCCTCGTCCATTTCATCCCGAAGAGTGCCGATGCCCAAACAACACACATACGTTCTCGGCCTGAATACCTACGACCATGATGTGAGCGCCTGCCTGCTGCGTGACGGCGCCATCGCGTTCGCGATCGCCAAGGAGCGAATCACGCGCGAAAAGCACGCCAGCGGATTCTACCGGGAGGTGATCGACTATTGTCTCGAAGCCGAAGGTATCACGCTCGATGACGTCGATCTGATCGTTCGTAACTGCTACATTCTTCCGGTTCCGGAAATGGAGGAACGACTGGTCTACCAGGACATGCCGGGCTTCCTCCCCGAGCATGAGCGCCCGGAAGCTTCCAGGCATCCGCTGTATCTGTCGCATTCCGACAAGGTGGTGTCGATCTCGCATCATCTGGCGCACGCCTACAGCGCCTTTGCCGTCTCGCCGTTCGAAGAAGGCGTGGTGATGATCGTCGACGGCGTCGGCAGCTATCGATCCGACGTGATGGAATCCTATCCGGCAAGCGACGCCGCCACGCCGCTCGCGCGTGAGTCCGAGAGCTATTACAAATTCGCCGGCACCAGGCTGGAATGCCTGAAAAAAGTCTGGATGGAGCCCGATCGCGGCTTTCTGAGCGACGAATTCTACAACATGCCGGGACTTGGCGCGCTCTACAGCCGGGCCTCGTCCTACATCTTTGGCGACTGGAACAAGTGCGGCGAACTGATGGGGCTGGCGCCGTACGGCAGGAAGGAGCAGGTCAGGCACCTGCTCGAACTCACCGATGGCACCTTGCACGTTCCGCACTGGACCACGGAGTTCAAGCAGCCTTACATCATGGGCAGCGGTGAGAAATGGGAAACCAGCCCGTCGATGCGGCATTGGGAGGATCTCGCCTGGCGGGTTCAGGACGACACCGAAAACGTGTTGCTCGCCCGGGCGCGCTGGCTGCGCGAAACGACTGGCGCCAAGAACCTCACCATCGCGGGCGGCGTCGCGCTGAACTGCGTGGCCAATGGCCGGGTGGCGCGGGAGGCCGGTTTTGAAAATGTCTGGATCCAGCCGGCCGCCGGCGACGACGGCATTGCGATCGGCTGCGCCTATTACGGCTGGCTGGAAATCCTGAAGCAGCGCCGCTCGTTCGTGATGGATCATTCCTATGTCGGCAAGGTCTATCCCGATCAGGACATCGAAAGGGCCACGCAGAAATTTCTGGTCCGCATTCAGACAACAGCGGTGCGCAGCGACAATATCTGCCGCGACACCGCGAAACTGCTCGCCGACCAGAAGGTGATCGGCTGGTTTCAGGGCGGTTCGGAGTTCGGGCCGCGTGCGCTCGGCAATCGCAGCCTGCTGGCCGACCCGCGCAAGCCGGAGATGAAGGATATCCTCAACAGCCGCGTCAAGCACCGCCAGCCGTTCCGTCCGTTCGCGCCGATCGTGCTCGCCGAGCGGGTCAGGGAGATCTTCGAAGGCGAGGAGGACTCGCCGTTCATGCTGATCGCCAAGAGCGTCCGCCCGGAATGGCGCGACCGGATTCCGGCGATCGTTCATGTCG
>CALROE020000557.1:0-3524 GCA_943369715.1 Bradyrhizobium ivorense | reverse complement strand
GGGCGACGACAGTTGAATGCGGATTGGAGTCGCGGCCTGACCGCCGATCTACCGGATCGGCGGGGCGTACTGGATGCCGCCGGCGCTCCAGAGCTGGTTCAGCCCGCGCGGAATCTTGAGTTTCGATTCCTCGCCGACATTGCGCTCATAGACTTCGCCGTAATTGCCGACGTGGCGGATGATGCGCGCGGCCCAGTCCTTGGACAGGCCGAGCACCTCGCCGTAGGCGCCTTCGGTGCCGACCAGCCGCATCACGTCGGGCTTTTTCGACTTCATCGCCTCGTCGATGTTCTTGGAGGTAATGCCGAGTTCCTCGGCGTTGATCATCGCATACAGCGACCATTTCACGATCATCATCCAGTCGTCGTCACGCTGCCGTACCACCGGCGCCAGCGGTTCCTTGGAGATGACGTCGGGCAGGATGACGTGGTCGCCTGGCTTTGCGAGGTTCAGGCGCAGCGCGTAGAGCTGGGAGATGTCGGCGGTGAAGGTGTCGCACTGGCCGGAGCTGTAGGCCTTGAAGACGTCGTCGAACTTGTCGAACTTCATCTCCGTGTATTTCATGTTGTTGGTGCGGAAATAGTCGACGAGGTTGAGCTGCGTCGTGGTTCCGCCCTGCACGCAGACCTTGCTGCCGTCGAGCTCCAGCGCCGAGTCGATCTTGCGCGCCGCAGGCAGCATGAACCCTCCGCCGTCATAATAGGCGACGGCCGGGAAATAGAGGTCGAAGTTGGTCTCGCGCGACATGCTCCAGGTCGAATTGCGGGAGAGAATATCCACTTTCCGGCTCTGCAGCTCCTTGAAGCGCTCGTTGGCGTCGAGCGGAACGAACTTTATCTTTTTCGGATCGTCGAAGATGGCGGCCGCCACGGCGCGGCAGAAGTCGACGTCGAAACCGGCCCAGTTGCCCTTGTCGTCCGGCATCGAGAAGCCGGGGAGGCTGGCATTGACGCCGCACAGCACTTCGCCGCGCCGGATCGTCCGCTTCAGGGTCTTGGTGTCGTAGCGTTCGTAGGTAATGGCGGCAGCCGCGATCGCTATTGCGACCGCCAATCCAATCAGCAGGCCGCCTCGAAATGTGCGAAACATTTTTCTCACCAATGCCAGGGAAAGGGAAAAGGAAAAGCCGTGAAACGAGACGCTCGCGATCAGAGTTCCGGCTTCTGCCGGATGATCACCTTGGTGCCGACCGGAACGCGCTCATAGAGGTCGGCGACGTCGGCATTGACCAGTCGGAAGCAGCCGGACGAAACCGCGGTGCCGATCGTATCCGGCCGGTTGGTGCCGTGGATGCGATAGACCGTGGTCCCGAGGTACATGGCGCGCGCGCCGAGCGGATTGCCCGGTCCGCCGGCCATGAAGCGCGGCAGATAGGGTTGGCGCTGGATCATCTCCGGCGGCGGCGTCCAGTCCGGCCACTCCGCCTTTTTGGTGATGTTGACCAGGCCCTGCCACTGGAATCCGTCGCGGCCGACGCCGATGCCATAGCGCAGCGCGCGGCCGCCGCCCTGGACCAGAAAGAGATGGCGATCCTTGGTTGAAATGATGATGGTGCCCGGCGGCTCGGAGGTGCGGTACAGCACCGCTGTTTTCCTGAACTGCGGATCAAGCTCCACGCTGTCATCGGCAATCAGGCCGGGCTGGTCGCCGACGTCGGGCTTTTGCGCAAAACTCTGCGCGGCGGAAAGCAGCAGTCCGGCCGCAGCGGCCATGGTCCAGATCACGTGGCGAAACTTCGTCATGCAGAGCTCTCCCGGTGGCGCCTTCGCCAAATCATGGAACCATCAAATCTCAGTGGCAACTTGATGGCAAGTTTTGGGCAAGCACACCCCCATATCCTTGGTGTTTGTGGCGTTCTTCGCGATAAAACGTCAATGCCAGCAACCCTTTGCTTACTGTGCATGGGGTTGTTTTCGATATTTTTGGTTGTTGCCGCGGTTGCCGAGCCGGAATTCGGCCGAACGGCCTCATTTCGGCCCGATCCACAGCCGCAAGCCATAGGACAGGATGGTGACGGCGCCGACGCCGCCGAGCCACAGCGCCGCGAACCACAGCAGGCGCCGCGTCAGCGGTCGCGGATTCGGCTCTGGCGGGTTCAATGATAGCCGCTCCCGGCCTTTACCTTGCCGCGGAAGACATAATAGGCCCAGCCGGTGTAGCCGAGAATCAAGGGTATCAGCACGGCGACGCCGAACAGCATGAAGATCTGGCTGTTCTCGGGTGAAGCCGCCTGCCAGATGGTGATGCTCTGCGGCACGATATAGGGCCACATGCTGATGCCTAATCCGGCATAGGACAGCGCGAACAGCGTCAGCGTCAGGAAGAACGGCTGGTAATCCCGTTTCCTCGCAAGGCTGCGCAGCAGCAGCGCGGTGACGGCCGCGACCGCGATCGGCACCGGCGCCGTCAGGACGATGCCCGGCCAGGAAAACCAGCGCTGGGTGTACTGGATGTGCAGGAACGGCGTGGCGATGCTGACCGCGCCAATGGCGCCGATCATCGCAAACAGAAAAAACCAGCTGAGATGATAGGCCTTGTCGCGCAGCGGGCCCTCGGTCTTCATGACCAGCCAGGTCGCGCCCAACAGCGCGTAGCCGATCACCACCGCGATGCCGGTCAGGATGCTGAACGGCGTCAGCCAGTCCCACCAGCCGCCGGCATAATGCCGCGCCTCGACATGGACGCCCTGCAGGATGGCGCCGAGTGCGATGCCCTGCGCCAGCGCCGCCAGCAGCGATCCCGAGAAGAACGGGATGTCCCAGCGGTTGCGTTCGCTCGGCCTGGTCCGCCAACGGAATTCGAAGGCGACACCGCGAAAGATCAGGCCGATCAGCATCGCGATCATAGGCGTGTACAGCGCCGGCATCAGCACCGCATAGGCCAGCGGAAACGCCGCCATCAGGCCGCCGCCGCCGAGCACCAGCCAGGTTTCGTTGCCGTCCCACACCGGCGCCACGCTGTTCATGATGACGTCGCGGTCGGATTTTTTGGGAAACAGCGGAAACAGAATACCGAGGCCGAGGTCGAACCCGTCCATGACAATGTAGACGAAGACGGCAAAGGCGATGATGAAGGCCCAGACGGTGGCGATATCGATGCTGGCGGTCATCATGCGCGCCCCTGTGCAGGCGTGATGCCGGCGGCGCGCGCCGGCGTATCGCCGCTCGGTCCCTGTTCGCCGTGATGCGGTGGCGCCGCCATCATTCGCAGCATGTAGATCACGCCGGCGCCGAACACCGCGAAATAGACGATGATGAAGGCGATCAGCGAAGAGGCGACGGCGGGCGCTGCCAGCGGCGAGGCGGAATCAACCGTCCGCAACAGCCCGTACACCGTGAACGGCTGACGCCCGGTCTCGGTGGTGATCCAGCCCGCCAGCACGGCGATGAAGCCGGAAGGCGCCATGGCGATCGCGAACATGAGCATCAACCGCGAATGATAGAGCGTGCCGCGCCAGCGCGCCCACAGGCTGAGCAGGCCGAGCCCCAGCATCAGCAAGCCCATGCCGACCATGATCCGGAACG
>CALROE020000556.1:0-3529 GCA_943369715.1 Bradyrhizobium ivorense | reverse complement strand
AAGAGCGCGTGGCGGGGAGGGGAGCAGAGCGCCGCCAGCATTTTACACCAACGCAAAAAAGCGATACGTCGCCTGACATCGACGCCGGGGCATGGCGCTTGCCCTCAACAACAAAATGGAGAAACGCATGGAAAAGGTCGGGTTCATCGGATTGGGACGGATGGGGCGGCCGATGGCGTCCAATCTCTGCCGCAAAGGCTTTCGGCTGACGGTCAACGATATCAATCCGGCGGCGGTCGCCGAGCTCGAACTGCTGCAGGCCGGCAGCGCCGCCACCGTCGCGGAAGTGGCGCAGAAGTCGGACATCATCGTCACCATGCTGCCGAATTCCGCCGTGGTCGACGACGTCGTGTCGCGCGCCGACGGCATCATCGCCAGCGCGAAGCCCGGCGCGCTGATCCTCGACATGAGCACCATCGATCCTGACACCACCGACCGGCTGGCCAAAGCCGCCGCCGCCAAGGGCATCGGCTTCGTCGATGCGCCGGTCGGCCGGCTCGCCAGCCACGCCGACCGCGGCGAATCGCTGTTCATGGTGGGCGGTTCGGTCAGGGATTTCGAGCGCGTCAAACCGCTGCTCGAGGCGATGGGCAGCACGATCTATCACTGCGGCGAGGTCGGCAGCGGCACCAGGACTAAACTGGTCAACAATTTCCTCGCGGTGTCGTCCTGCCAGATGAATGCCGAGGCGCTCGCCCTCTCGCAGCGCTTCGGGCTCGACCTCGAACGCACCCTGGACGTGCTCTACGGCACCACCGCGGTCAACGGCCAGCTCAAGATCGCATGGCCGGCCAAGGTGCTGGCCGGCGACATCGAGCCGGGCTTCACCATCGATCTCGCCCACAAGGATCTGACGCTGATCATCGATGCGGCCAATGCGGCAAAAGTCCCGATGCCGATGGCGGCTGCCGCCCGCGAAGCCTTCAGCACCGCCCGCGCCCGCGGTTTCGGCGGCAAGGACTTTTCGGCGATGGTCGACGCGCTGTGCGACCTCGCCGCAATCGAGAAGCCAAGGCTGCCGAAGAAGTAGCCGGATACACCAGGAGCCGTCATGGCCGGGCTTGTCCCGGCCATCCGCGCCTTTGCTGCTTGCGCAGCGGTCCGACTTGACCTGAACGTGATTGCCGGATTTTCCGGGTTGAGCCTAAAGTCCTCCACCAATCGGAGGATTCCACATGCGCATGCTTCTTGCTTCAACGGCTCTTTCCCTTCTGTTCGGGCTTTCGCCCGCCGCTGCCATGTGCGGCGGCGGTCAGCAGGCGTCCGGCGGCATGTGCGGGAAGCCCGCCACCGCCAACAGCTTGAGCGAATGGCCAGACGCTCCCAAGACCCAGGCAGAGCCGAAGTCCGGCATGGCCATGGGCGGCTGCCCTTGCTGCAGGAATATGGCGATGATGGACGGAATGAAATCGGCCGACCCACACAAGGGTATGGACATGAAATGATGGTGGCCGCCGTCGGTTGATGGCGCCTTTCATTCTCGCATGCGGATGATCTCTCCCCGGCGGGGAGTCCGTTACCCCATCTACGCCGCTCCGGCGGTCCGGTCGGCCGTCGGTCATTACTCTGGCGGCTTGACGCCGAGATCGCGCAGGATGCGCAGCATCACGTCGCTGTCGCGTTTGAAAATACGGGCCGTCGTTTCGAGATCGGCCGGGGAGCTCAGGATGAAGTTGTTCAGCATCTGCTGGACCTTGGCGTCGGATCCGGCCTGGATCAACAGCTGCGCGAGCCGATCGACGATATACTTTGGCGTGCCGGTCGGCACGGCGAAGGTGGTGAAGGCGCGCAGGTCGTAGAAGTCGCCGACGGCGCCCTGTTCAGTCATGGTCGGCGTGTCCGGATAGGGCGGCAGGCGGCTGCCGACCACGCCGATCAGGTTTCCGGTTCCCGCCTGGATCACGGGGGCCGCCGCGGCATAACTTCCCGCGGCGCCATCCAGCGTCTGCCCCGCGATGTCGGTCCACATCGGCGCCTCGCCGCGATACTGGATGACCTGGAACTGGATGCCGTATTGCTTCGCCATGGTCGCGATCAGGACGTGCGGCGTCGAACCGACGCCGTACGATCCCCAGTTCAGGCTGCCGACTTTCTTGCCATATTCGATGAACTCGCGGAGATTGGTGGCGCCGGTCTTCTTCGCCGCCACCACCGGCCCGCCGGCGCCGCTGACCATCGTCAGATAGACAAAATCCTTTTCGGGATCGTAGGGCAGGTCCTTCACCGTCAGGCGGTTCTGGATCAGGGACGAGGAAATCGTGCACAGGATGGTGGTGCCGTCGGGATCGGCGCGTTTCGCTTCCGTCACGCCGATCACGCCACCTGCGCCGGCCTTGTTCTCGACGATGACCGTCTTTCCAAGTTCGCGCTGCAGATAGTCGCCGAACGCCCGCGCGATGCCGTCGGTCTGGCCGCCCGCCGGATACGGCACGATGATCCGGATCGGGCGTGCGGGCCACGCGGGTTGCGCCCCGGTCTTCACGGACGGGGCGCACAACACTGCCGCCGAACCGGTCACGAAGGTTCGCCGTGTCAATTTTTTCATTTTTCCTGCCTGTCGTTTCTTGTTGATCGTGCGGCCGCGAGGACCGGGTGGGAGTCAGAATAGCGCAGATCGCAGTGATGGGTTGAACTTTTCGCGAAGCCCGTCACCGTGCGAATATTATAACGGGTATCGCTCTCGCTCCGCCCATCCCTGTATCGGCGCGCGGATGCGATGAATGCCCCCAATCGATCGCTAAATCCGGCTCAGGCCGAAGCCTCAGGTTTGGAGTGCGAGCCATTTATCTTCCGCTTCAGGGGGCGCCCAATCGCTCTTTCAGCTGGGCGTGCGTATGATCTATCAGCGCACGGCCCAGGGGACTGAGCCGTTCGCGGCGCTCTTTGCCCTCGATCAATCCCAATTGTCTCAGGCGGGATATCGTGTCCGGATCACCGTTGCGAAGCGATCCGCCACCGTACAGGCGTTGCAGAATATTCCGCTCCGGTCGGCCTAATTCTTTCCATTCAATCACGTCGCAATACTCACACCGAAATATTTTTGATTGCTAACAAGCCTGTGTAACTGAAAAATTGATCTGCCTCAATCAGCTCGCCGCCTGGGCGGCGATTCTGGATTTATCTCGTGTTCGGCAATGAGATCGCGAAGGATTTGACGCTGCCTTTCGTCGCTCGTTTCCAGCAGGCTGGAGTTGCCTCGAGCGGCGATCTTCATCAACCGTCGACACGCCAATCAGCGGTTGCTGTTTGTTGGCGGCAGTGAGCGATCAGGATTTCCGAGAAAGCGCTGTCGCGAGAGCTATGTCGGGTGCCGGACTCTAGTGCGAACGCGGAACCCCGATAACGGCCGGGTCACCCCGCGGCGCGTCGGCCGGGCTCAAGCTCGTAGACGGTTCACGCCTGAGCGCGCCGTCCTCGATGTAGACGATTCGGGCGTGCAGTTCGCTGTGCTGCACGCGCGGCGCCGGTCGGACGTCAAGACACACTCTCGACCGGATGGACTACCAACTCCGCTGCGCCGTCCAGGATC
>CALROE020000555.1:0-3531 GCA_943369715.1 Bradyrhizobium ivorense | reverse complement strand
GATGGTCGCAATCACCTTGGAGCCCCCCGTCGCCATGGCGTCGCGCAGATCGACCAGCACCCGCTGCGGAATGGCGAAAGTCACGTAAACCGGCGCCATCTGATTGATGACGGCGAGCGGCGCAGTATCCGCGGGCCGCACGAAATTGCCGACCTTCACATTGGCGACGCTGATCCGTCCCGAAAACGGCGCGTGGATGGTCGTGAAGCTCTTCTGAACCTTGAGATTATCCAGTGCGGACTGGTCCGCCCTGATGGTGCCGGTCAGGATATCGGCCTGGGTCTTGGCGTTGTCGACGTTGACCTGGGTGGTGGCGCCCTTGCCGATCAGGTCGCCATACCGCCGGACATCGCGCTGTGCCGCCTCGAGCTGGGCCCGGTCCCTGGCCAGCACGCCCTCGGCCTGCTCGATCTGGGCGTCGATCTGGCGCGCGTCGAGCGTAAACAACAGATCGCCCTGGTTGACCTTGGCGCCGTCTTCGAAGTGCACCGAGACGATGGTGGTCTCGACCCGCGATTTCAGCGCCACGCTGGACATCGGCGTCACCGTTCCGATCGAATCGACATCGACCGGCACCGGCTTGCGCACGGCCTTGGCCAGTTCAACCGAGACCACGCGCGCCTGTGGCGGTCCCTGCACCTTGGTGCCGCTACCTAGCCATGAAGCGCGGGTTCCGTAGGCCGTCAGCGCCGCAACGCCCAGCACGCCCGCCAGAATAATCAGGTTTCTTTTTTTCATCACGTTTCACGTCAACCGGTCCAACGACCGGGACGGTCCAATACCCTGCCCCTTGATGGCGGCCTTTACACCATAGTCTAAACGAATATCACAGGCTCGCGGCCCATGGTATGCCAGCCAACCTAAATTTGTCGTAAGCCAACGGAACCCTTGATGCGTATTGCTACGTGGAACGTCAATTCGGTCCGGCAGCGGATCGACCATCTGCTGGTCTGGCTGAAGGATTGCGCGCCTGATGTCGTCTGCCTGCAGGAGATCAAATGCGTCGATGAGGCGTTCCCCCGGGAGGCCATCGAGGCACTCGGCTACAACGTCGTCACCCACGGCCAGAAGACCTTCAACGGCGTTGCGCTGCTGTCGAAGCTGCCGTTCGAGGAAACCAAATCGGGCCTGGCCGGCGACGACGAAGACGCCCACGCCCGGTTTCTGGAGGGCGTAGTCCCGCTGAAGCACGGCGTGATGCGGATCGCCTGCCTGTATCTGCCCAACGGAAACCCGCCGGAAACCGAGAAATATCCTTATAAACTCAAATGGATGTCGCGACTTCTTGAATATTCGAAGCAGCGGCTTAAAGCGGAAGAGCCGCTGGTGCTGGCGGGCGACTTCAACGTCATTCCGCAGGCCGCGGACGTCTATAATCCGGCGGCATGGGTCAACGACGCCCTGTTCCTCCCGGCCACCCGGGAGAGCTTTCAATCGCTGCTCGGGCTCGGGCTCACCGACGCGCTGCGCGCGGTCACCGATGCCCCCGGCCAGTACACCTTCTGGGACTATCAGGCGGGTGCCTGGCAGAAGAACCACGGCATTCGCATCGATCATCTGTTGCTGTCGCCGCAGGCCAGCGACCGCCTGCGCGGGGTCGGAATCGACAGCTATGTGCGGGCCTGGGAAAAGCCGTCCGACCACGTCCCGGTCTGGATCGATCTGGATCTGGAGGCGGCATAAGGAAGGCTTCGTAGGCTGGGCACAGGCGCCCTTGCGCCGTGCCCACCATCTGCAATTGCAATTGTCGCCAAGACGGTGGGCACGCTTCGCTTTGCCCACCCTGCAAACTGAGATCAGTCCTTGCGGCCCTGCACCCAGTGCTCGAGCATCTGCAGCGCCATCGCCCGGTCGTCCTCGGAGGCCTTGGCGATCGCCTTGTTGTAGCTATCCTTGATCCAGGTCTCTTCCGGCGTGGCGCTGTCGCGCGCCAGCGTCAGCCACATCAGCCCGCGGGCCGCCTGACGCGGCAGCCGCTCGCCGTTGAACAGCATCTGGCCGAGCATGGCCTGGGCCTGATGCTGCCCCTTCTGGGCGGCGAGGCCGAGCCAGCGCGCGCCATAGCGGAAGTCGTCCCGCGACGAGCCGGCGCTCTTCAGATAGAGCCGGGCCAGGTCGTATTGGGCATCGGCATTGCCGAAATAGGACGCGGCATAGGAGAACATCTCCCGCGCCCGGTCCGGATCGGATTTGACCTTCGAATTGGGAATGCCCTTGAGGTAGTAGCGGCCGAGCGCGACAAAGGCGTTGGCGACCACGCCGGCCTGCGGCGCCGACGGGCTGTCTTCCGCGTGCTGGTTGGCAATACGGCTGAAATAGTCGAAGGCGCGCAGATCGTCCTGGGCGACGCCTTCCCCATCGGCGTACATCCGGCCGAGCTTCCACTGCGCGATCGGGTGGCCGCCTTCGGCGGCGTATTGCAGCGAGGTCAGCGAGTTGGTCGAGGCGGCTGTCGGCACTGACGCCGGCGGAACCAGCTTTTTCAAGGGCGCTGCGGTGCCGGGCTGAGGCGAAGCCACCGGAATGGCCGCATCCGAATTAACCGGCGAACCGTCGAATCCGAACGCCGGAGCCGCGGGAGCGGCCCCTAACAGCAACGCAAAAATGATACGCCTAGATGTCCGCATAACACTGTTTCTCGTGCGCGCCACCCGGATGGGTTACGGCACCATCCACCGCCGGCCCAACCTGTTGGGCATATTTCCAGAGAGCACCCGATGTATGATTGGTCGCCCGGGGCTTCCATTTGGTCTTGCGTTCAGCCAGTTCCGCATCGGTCAACTTTACGTTAAGAGTCCCGACAACGGCGTCGATTTCAATGATATCGCCGTCCTGCAACAGCGCGATCGGCCCGCCGATCGCCGCCTCCGGCCCGACATGGCCGATGCAAAAACCGCGGGTCGCCCCGGAGAACCGGCCATCGGTGATCAGCGCGATCTTGCCGCCCATGCCCTGCCCGGTCAGCGCCGCCGTGGTCGACAGCATTTCCCGCATGCCGGGACCGCCGCGCGGCCCCTCGTAGCGGATCACGATGACCTCGCCCTCTTTGTAGGTCTTTTTCTGGACCGATTCGAAGGCATCCTCTTCGCGATCGAAGCAGCGGGCAGGACCGGTGAATTTCAAATTCGACATGCCCGCGACCTTCACGATCGCGCCTTCAGGCGCGAGATTCCCCTTCAGGCCGACCACACCGCCGGTGACGGTGATCGGCTTGTCGGCGGGCCGCACCACGTCCTGGTGCGGATTCCATTTCACGCTTTTGAGGTTTTCGGCGATCGTCCGGCCCGTCACGGTCAAGCAATCCCCGTGCAGGTAACCATTGTCGAGCAGCGTCTTCATCAGAAGCGGTATGCCGCCAACCTCGAACATGTCTTTGGCGACATAACGGCCGCCGGGTTTCAAATCCGCGACATAGGGTGTTTTTTTGAAGATTTCGGCCACGTCGAACAGGTCGAACTTGATGCCGCATTCATGCGCGATGGCAGGCAAGTGCAGCGCAGCATTAGTCGATCCGCCGGAGGCAGCCACCAC
>CALROE020000554.1:0-3533 GCA_943369715.1 Bradyrhizobium ivorense | reverse complement strand
GCGCGCGGCGCCTCGAAGGATGGCGGCAGGCAGGTGTGCCAGATGGTTCGAGACGCGCGCCGGACAGCGCAAGGACGCTGCCGGACGCGCTCCTCACCATGAGGCAGTTTTCACTGCGGCTGAGTGACCTCAATTCTCTTCCTTCGCGGGGCACGCGGTGCCTTCACGGGCTTGCGCAACGCGCCCCACAAACAAAAACCCCGCCATTTGCGGCGGGGTCCAGTCTGGGAGGAGAAAGCCTGACGGCTCTCGGTAGAACTCGGAAAATCAGGCGGGGATGCGCTCTTCGACCTCGTGCGGCTCGCGCAGCACGTAGCCGCGGCCCCAGACGGTCTCGATGAAGTTGCGGCCTTCGGAGGCGTTGGCGAGCTTCTTGCGCAGCTTGCAGATGAAGACGTCGATGATCTTCAGTTCAGGCTCGTCCATGCCACCGTAGAGATGGTTGAGGAACATTTCCTTGGTGAGGGTGGTGCCCTTGCGGAGCGAGAGCAGCTCCAGCATCTGGTATTCCTTGCCGGTCAGATGCACGCGCTGGCCGCCGACTTCCACCGTCTTGGTGTCGAGATTGACCACGAGATCGCCGGTCTGGATCACCGACTGGGCGTGGCCCTTGGAACGGCGCACGATCGCATGGATGCGGGCAACCAGTTCGTCCTTGTGGAAGGGTTTGGTCATGTAGTCGTCGGCGCCGACGCCGAGACCCTTGACCTTGTCCTCGATGCCGGCGAGGCCGGAGAGGATCAGAATGGGGGTTTTGATCTTGGAGACCCGAAGCTGCTTGAGCACGTCGTAACCGGACATGTCGGGCAGATTGAGGTCGAGCAGGATGATGTCGTAATCGTATAGTTTGCCGAGATCGACGCCTTCCTCCCCGAGATCCGTCGTATAGACGTTGAAGCTCTCGGATTTGAGCATCAGTTCGATCGACTGCGCAACGGCGCTATCATCTTCTATCAGCAAAACGCGCATGCCAGTCCCCTATAGTCGCCGCTCCGGGCGTCAGGTCGGCCGCACTTGCGGCACTCAAAACGCCTTTGAACAACTGATTCGGATCCTGACGACATATGGTTAACAAAATCTGATTCTGGTCCGCAAGCTCTATCCGTGCAATTTTTGTCGAATCGCCCTAAGATATTGTGGCCAAGTAGATTTTCGTAACCACTCCCGTTCAAGTTCCACATTAAGAGACGGGCCTAACCGACTCCTGCGACTCACCCTTCTTCTGATGGGCAAGCGCTCTCAGTCACCAAAGACAGTGACGTAATGATTAACGATGCGGGTAAACACGAAGTTAAGGGCGGGGCCAGAATGCGCGGAAACTTAAGGTTTTCGCAATGAAGGCGCTTGCCGAACAGATCGGCGACATCGACGGCGTCAATATTTATGGCCGGGTGGTCGGCGTTCGCGGCCTGATGGTCGAGATCGCCGGTCCCATCCATGCCATGTCGGTTGGCGCGCGCATCGTGATCGAGACCGGCGGCAATCGCTTGATCCCCGCGGAGGTGATCGGTTTTTCCGGCAACAATGCCGTGGTGATGCCGTTCGCCGGCCTCGAAGGCGTGCGGCGCGGCTGCCGCGCCGTCATCGCCAATGCCGCCAGCCAGGTGCGGCCGTCGGTGGCCTGGCTCGGCCGCGTCATCAATGCGATGGGCGAGCCGATCGACGGCAAGGGGCCGCTGCCGCAGGGGCCCTCGCCGATGCCCTATCGCAACTCGCCGCCGCCGGCCCATTCGCGCAAGCGGGTCGGCACGCCGCTCGATCTCGGGGTGCGCTCGCTCAATACCTTCCTGACCTGCTGCCGCGGCCAGCGGATGGGCATCTTCGCCGGCTCCGGCGTCGGCAAGTCGGTGCTGCTGTCGATGCTGGCGCGCAATGTCGATGCCGACATCACCGTGATCGGCCTGGTCGGCGAACGCGGCCGCGAGGTGCAGGAGTTCCTGCAGGACGACCTCGGCGACGCCGGCCTGGCGCGTTCGGTGGTGGTGGTGGCGACCTCCGACGAGCCCGCGCTGATGCGGCGGCAGGCGGCCTATCTGACGCTGGCGATCTGCGAATATTTCCGCGACGAAGACAAGGATGTGCTGTGCCTGATGGATTCGGTGACGCGGTTTGCCATGGCGCAGCGCGAGATCGGCCTGTCGGCGGGCGAGCCGCCGACCGCCAAGGGCTATACGCCGACGGTGTTCACCGAACTGCCGAAGCTGCTTGAGCGCGCCGGGCCGGGGACCGGAATCGGCACTATCACCGGCATCTTCACCGTGCTGGTGGACGGCGACGACCACAATGAGCCGATCGCCGACGCGGTCCGCGGCATCCTGGATGGCCATATCGTGATGCAGCGCTCGATTGCCGAGCGCGGCCGTTTTCCGGCGATCAACATCCTCAAATCGGTGTCCCGCACCATGCCGAAAGCGGCCGATCCGGCCTTCTTGCCGGTCATCACCCGGGCCCGCCAGGTCATGGCCACCTATGCCGACATGGAGGAACTGATCCGGCTCGGAGCCTATCGCCAGGGCTCCAGCCCCGAGGTCGATGAGGCGATCAAGCTGCATGCGCCGCTGGAGAGCTTCCTGCGGCAGGCCAAGGACGAAGTCACCAGCCTTAACGCCGGGTACCAGCAACTCGGTCAAATCCTCAAGGATTTGGAAACGGAAAGCTAACTTTGTCGGGCCATGATCCGCGCCACATGAGTAAAGCTGCCGGTGGGGCCCTTATGACTTCATTTGGGGATGCCGGTTCCGTCCCGCGTTCAGATCGGGACTTCTGGGGAGTACGAGTCGATGAAGTCACGTGAAACGCTGATCCGCCTGAAGAAATTTCAGGTCGACGAAAAGCGCCGAAGGGTTGCCCAGATCGAGGGCATGATCGCCGATTTCCAGCGTATGTCGGTCGACCTCGAGCGCGAGATCCATTCCGAGCAGGAGCGTGCCGGCATCAACGATCCCACGCATTTTGCCTATCCGACCTATGCCAAGGCCGCGATCCAGCGGCGGGAAAACCTGACCCGCTCCGCCGACGAGCTGCGGATCCAGCTCGAGGACGCCAAGGGCCTGTTGGGCGAGGCATTCGATGAACTGAAGAAAGTCGAGCTATTGGACGAGCGCGACCAGGCCCGCGAGCGGGCTGAAGAGAGTGCCCGGGAACAGGCCGATCTCGACAGCATCGGCCTGATGCGCGCCCGCATCGGGGCCATTGCCTGACACTTTTCCGGCCGCCTTTGCCAACCCGCCACCAGAACCCGGGCCGCAAGGTCCGGGTTTGTTTTTGGCTGTCCACAGGCCCGTTTCGCGACTTGGTGGCCACCTCTGGCGCAGGGTATGATACGACATGACGGGACCGCCGCTCCGGTGGCTTCAAGGAGCGATAGGGCTTCGCGATTTTGGGGACGCTGAATGCTGACGCCAGCTGAGCTGGTCTGGCTGATTGCCGCAGTTGCGAAGGGGGATGAGGCCGCATTCGAGCGCCTTTACGCCGCCACGCGCGCGAAACTCTTCGGCGTGGTGCTCCGTATCTTGCGGCGACAGGATCTCGCC
>CALROE020000553.1:0-3535 GCA_943369715.1 Bradyrhizobium ivorense | reverse complement strand
AGGTCGCAGATCGTGCACAGCACGTTGCCGCCGCCGATGGCGTAGCCCTGCACGCGCGCGATCACCGGCTTCGGCACGTCGCGTATCGCCGTATGCAATTCCTCCATCGGCAGGCCGATCGTGCCGCGGCCGTCGTAGTTGCCGTCATGGGCGGATTGGTCGCCGCCGGTGCAGAAGGCCCGATCTCCGGCGCCGGCGAGCACGATGGCGCCGACGTCCTTGTCGTAGCCGGCCTTGTACAGGGCCTTGATCAGTTCGTCGCAGGTCTGGCCGCGAAAAGAATTCATCTTCTCCGGCCGGTTGATGATGATCCAGGCGACGCCGTTGCGGATCTCGTAGATGAGGTCTTCGAATTTCATGTTGCTTCCTCCCGAGGGCTCGAGCGCCCGATCAGCCGTTCATCGTCAATCCGCCGGACACGCTCAGCACCTGGCCCGTCACATAGTTCGCGTCGTCGCTGGCAAAGAACAAAATGGCGCCCGGCAGATCGTCGGGCTGGCCGATGCGGCCGAGCGGGATGGAGCGCTTGAAGGCTTCCTCCAGCTTTTCCGGATTGCCGGCACCCTCCTTGTAGTCGGCAAACAACGCGGTATCGGTCGGGCCGGGGCACACGACGTTGACGGTAATGCCGTGACGGGCGTGCTCGCGGGCGATCGTCTTCGAGAAAGCGACAAGTCCGCCCTTGCACGCGGCATAAACCGCTTCGCCGGACGAACCGACGCGTGCGGCATCGGATGAGATGTTGACGATACGCCCCGATTTGCGGGCGACCATGCCGGGCAACACCGCGTGATGCATATGCAAGGCGCCGGTCAGGTTAATGGCGATGAGCTTGTCCCACTGGGCCGGCTCCGTCCTGGTGAAGGGACGGAAGATATCCCAGCCCGCGTTGTTCACCAGCACGTCGATTGGCCCGAGCCTGGATTCCGCCGCGGTAACCGCAGCATCGACACTCGCTCTGTCCGTGATGTCGCAGCGGAAAGCCTCGGCCGTGCCGCTGTTTGCCCGGATCGAAGCGGCGACCTTCTCGGCCGCCTCGATATTGCGGTCGAAAACGGCGACGCGCGCTGCCTCCTGCGCAAACCTGCGGCAGGTCGCCCCTCCGATGCCGCCGCCGCCGCCCGTTACGACGACGGTCCTGTTGCCGAAACGTTTCATGACGCCTCCCATTTCGATGGACCCGTTGCCAGTCACACGTTATTATAGCAACATGTTGTCATAACGCGCCTACTTAGACAAGGCCCTTTGAAATGAAAAAATCGCATCAGGTCCCGGAAACAAGAGATGCGGCCATGATGGAATTGGCCAACCGGTTGTTTTTCCGGCTCTATCAATGCGCCAATATGTTGCATAAGACCGGCAGCCGGGCCGTCGAAGCAGAGGGTCTGACGACGCAGCAATGGGCGGTGCTCGGCGCGTTGTCCCGGGACGAGGCGGAGGCCGGGATGGGTATCGGCGAACTCGCCAGGTATTTGATGGTGAGCCGGCAGAACCTGGCAGGACTGATCAGCCGCATGGCACGCGACGGGCACCTGTCGATCGCCTCCGACGCTCGCGATCGGCGCTCGCGGATCGTGACGATGACTGAAACCGGCCGTCACGTCTGGCAGGTGCGGGCCCAGCCCAAGATCCGCGCCTACTACAGGGAAGTGCTCGCCGACTTCTCAATCAACGATACGACCCATACGCTGCATTATCTGCTCAAGATACTCGAGAACATGAAGCGCCTGGATCACGAGCATCTCGAGGACCAGGACGAGGGTGCAACGGAGCAATTTCGGCTGAACGCACGCAAGCGACCACGGGCATGATGCCGGTGGTCGAGGATTGAAACTCGATCTGCTCGGCCATGTCTGGAACGTCATCTTGCTCGATCCCGGGATACCGGACGATGCTCTCCGCAGCGGGTCAACATGGAAAAGTAGCGGGAACGGCTGCTTTGCGATTCGGAAGCTGTCAAATGACCGCAGGGTCAAACGCCACAGGTTGGGTTAAGTCACAGGGCGGGGCGAGGCCCGCGGCGGTCTGAAAGCCGACTTAATTCCAATGTCTTGATTCCAATGTCTTGGCGAAATGCTCACGCTTTTCGGCCTCTCCAATCGAGGCGTGTGACCATGAAAATCAAATGTTCCCCGTCGGAGGTACATCAATGATCCGCGCCCTGGTCCGACGCGCACTTGTACTGACGGCGGTTTTTGCCGCGGGGCTGACGCCGGTCGCGTGCCTTGGCGAAAGCGGCACCCGGTTGCCGGCCAAGGCAACGCAGGAACTGCCTCCCGCGCTGCTCTCGCTGCTCCAGCAGAAGAACATGCCGAAATATTCGCCTGTCGTGGTGCGCCTGTTCAAGGAAGAAGCGGAGCTCGAAGTCTGGAAGCAGGACACATCAGGCCGTTTCCAGATCCTCAAGACCTATCCGATCTGTCGGTGGTCGGGCGATCTCGGGCCGAAGTTGTGGGAGGGCGACCGTCAGGCGCCGGAGGGTTTTTACACGGTTACACCCGAGTTGATGAATCCCAACTCCAGCTTCTATCTTTCGATCAACCTCGGCTACCCCAACAAATTCGACAAGGCGAACAAACGCGACGGCAGCTTCCTCATGATCCACGGCGACTGCTGGTCGAGCGGTTGCTATGCGATGACCGACGAACAGATCAGCGAGATCTATTCGCTGGCGCGCGACTCACTCGGCGGGCGGTCGTCGTTCCAGGTCCAGGCCTATCCGTTCCGCCTGACGCCGGCGAATCTGGCGAGGCATCGGAATAGTCCGAACCTGGCCTTCTGGAACATGCTCAAGATCGGCAACGATCATTTCGAGACGACGCAACGCGAACCCAGGGTGGATGTGTGCGATCGCCGCTATGTATTCGATGCGCAGCCTCCGCCAAATTCGCCGCATCCTCTTGTGTTCGATCCCGCCAAAAAATGCCCCGCCTTTGTCGTCAAGCCGGAAATCGCGCGACGGGCGCTGGAAAAGCAGCGCGCCGACGAGCTCGAATACGCGCAATTGCTCGAAGACGACGTGCCGGTTGCCCCGATCTACAGCGGACTGGACGGCGGAATGAACAAGGCTTTCCTCGCGCAGTTTCCGTACAGGGTGACGCTTGCGAAAGTGATGCCATATGCATCCTACCTGCCGCAACTGCCGCCGATCCCCTTTGTCGACAACGACAGCTCGTTGACGAGCAGATGGTTTGGCGTCTCGTTCGTCCAGCCGATTGTGTGTGATCTGGCTCGTGCCGGCTTGCCGTCGAGCCGGTGCTGAACGCTGTCCAACGTTCGCTGTGGGTCAAAAGTTAACATGGCGGGAATGTCCGCTTCTGGCGCAAAGCGGACATTCGTCGGAAGCCTGATTTCCGCTAAGTGCCAACAGCAGACACGCACTACTTTGCTAGTACCCACTATCCGAAGTGACTGAGTCATATCTGCACTATCGTACGGCGTAGCGACGTGATTCAAGATGGCATGATTAGCGATGCCATGAAAGTCCGGCTGCGGCCAGGAGATCGTGCGGTTCTTGAGGCGCGCTTGCGCGCCG
>CALROE020000552.1:0-3546 GCA_943369715.1 Bradyrhizobium ivorense | reverse complement strand
CTTGGTGAACAGCCGCTCCGGAAGCCGCATGTTGAACGGCTCGCTGATGCCCTCATTGCCGGCCTCGTCCTTCGCCGTCAGGGTCAGGGTGACGTCGGCGCCGGCATAGGGGTCTTCCGAGAGATCCTTGACGGTCTGCCCGACCCCGTTGCGGGTCCGGGCGTTCGGCAGCGCCAGCGCAAACTGCGGCGCGTCGAACAGCGGCCGCGGCGCCGCGCCGCCCTTTGCAGGGTCCTTAGCCGGGTCGCCGGGGCGGGCGGCGAAACGCGCCTGCGCTTCGGTAACGCCGTAATCGTCCTCGATCTTGTAGGACATCTGCAGCGAGCCGCGGGCCTGGCGTTCCGGATCCTTGGCGAGCGCAATGGTCGGCGCGCGATCGGCGGTGGCGCTGAACTTCCATTGCGGCTGCCCGGAGGGCGAGCGGACCTGCGCAGTGCCGTCGCCAGCGATGGTGAATTGCTTCTCGTTGGTGCCTTTGGGCGCCTGCTCGACCGCAACGGCCTCGGCCACCGCGCCGCCGACCACGACATCTAGCGTACCGCCGCTCGAGCGCACGATCAGCGTCGAGCCCGCGGGAACCGGCAAGGGGCCCAAGGGTCCCGACGGTCCCGCCGCAGGCGCCGCGGCGTTCTTGTTCGCGGCCGATAGAATGATCGGGGGCTTGCCGGTGTATAGCGGCGGCGTGACCCAGGCATCGACCCGGATATTGGCGGGTGCCAGCACGCCGTTCCAGTCGAACGCCGCGCCGATTCGCATGCCGCGCTCGTCGCCCGCGGCAAAAAAGGTCGCCACCAGCATCACGGCGACCAGCGCGCGCAGCGCCCGGGGATCGTGGATCGCCAGCCGCGGCGACGGCAGGCCGGCGCGGATGCGCTTGAGCGACGCCAAAGTGCGCTCGCGCTGCGCCTGCCACAACGCCAGCGCCACCGGATCCTGGGTCGCCAGCGTATCGGTCAGCGCGGTGGCCGGGCGATGGCGGATGCCGGTGCCGCGGTCGAGCCGGCTGAGGGCTGCTTCGCGGCTCGGCCAACGGAATTTTACCAGCGGCCAAAGCGCCGCCAACGCCGCCAGCACGAACAGACCGATGCCGATGGCGCGCGTGATAAACGGCAGCGCCAGCCACAATCCGGCCCACGATACCACCAGAAACAGTCCGATGAGGCTCAGCAACCGTGCCAGATGCGGCCAGGTCTGTTCCCACGCGATGGCGTATTTCGCCCGCTGCAAGGCCTGACCGAGCTGCAGCCTGGCCGCGACATCAGGGTCGCGCGCAGGTTCTGACGGGTCGGGAATGGCGCCGCTCAATCAACTCTCCGGGTTGGCCCGGACAGAATCCTAGCACAACGGCGGCAGTGAGGCACCTGTTCCCGGGGTAACCCACACCCGGAAATACGCATAACACGAAGGCGTGACTGCGCCGCCCTGACCCCGTAACGTCCGCCGCGAACCAACAAGGTAACCCTCAAGGAAACGTCATGGACCAGAAAACGCACGACAAGGGACTGGAAATTCGTAAAGCCGTGCTGGGCGAGGCCTATGTCGCCAACGCCCTGAAGAATTCAGACGATTTCAACAAGCCGTTCCAGGAACTGGTCACCGAATATTGCTGGGGCGCGGTGTGGGGCCGCGAGGAACTGCCGCGCAAGACCCGCAGCATGCTCAATCTTTCGATGATCTCGATCCTGAACCGGCCGCACGAATTGCGCGCGCACATCAAGGGCGCACTGACCAACGGCGTGACCCGGGACGAGATCCGCGAAATCTTCATGCAGGTGGCGATCTATGCCGGCGTGCCCGCGGGCGTCGACAGCTTCCGGATCGCGCGCGAAGTGTTCGCCGAAATCGACAAGGGCTGAGGCGGGCTGCACCGTCATTGCGAGCGCAGCGAAGCAATCCAGCTTTGCCGCGCCAAGAAAGATGGATTGCTTCGTCGCTGCGCTCCTCGCAATGACGCTTTTAAGCTTCAAGGACACATCACATGGAAATCGGATTCATCGGCCTGGGTAAGATGGGCTATCCCATGGCGCGCCGCCTGATCGAGGCGGGGCATCAGCTCACCGTGTTCGACCAGCGCAAGGAGGCGGTCGACCAACTGGTGGCGCTCGGCGCCAAGGCCGCGTCGTCGCCGAAGGACGTCGCCGACCGCGCCGAGACCGTGCTGGCGAGCCTGCCGTCGCTGCAGGCCTCGCTCGAGGTCGCGACCGGCGCCGGCGGCGTGATCGAAGGCAAACTGGTAAAACGCTTCATCGATCTGTCCACGGTCGGATCGCACATGGCAGTGAAAATCCACGACCTGCTGGCGAAGAAGAATATCGTGCAGCTCGACAGCCCCGTCAGCGGCGGCGTCGGCGGCGCCGAGAAGGGCACGCTCGCGGTGATGGTATCGGGTCCGAAGGCGGACTTTGAAATCGTAAAGTCCGCGCTCGGCGTCATCGGCAAGGTGTTCTTCATCGGCGAAAAACCCGGCTCGGCGCAGACCATGAAGCTCGCCAACAATCTGCTGTCGGCGACCGCGGTGGTCGCGACCTCGGAGGCGGTGGTGATGGGCGTCAAGTCGGGGCTCGATCCCGCCGTGATGATCGACGTCATCAATGCGGGATCGGGGCTCAACACCGCGAGCCGCGACAAGTTTCCGCGCTCGATCCTGCCGCGCACCTTCGAATTCGGTTTCGCCACCGGATTGATGGTGAAGGACGTGCGGCTCTGCCTCGAGGAAATGAAGGCGCTGGGGCTGTCGATGGAAGTCGCCGAAGCAGTCGGCCGGCTCTGGGAAGTGGTGATCCGCGAGATGGGCCCGGAGTCGGATTTTACTTCGGCGATCAAGCCGATCGAGCAGGCGGCGGGCGTGGTGGTGGGCGGCGCAAAAGGCGGGCACGCGGCTAAGTGATACCGCCCGGCGCAGGCCATTGAACTTGGTCTGGCACTTGTGATATACTGGTCAGTATGACTAGAATTACAAAATCCGCCCCGACCAAGCCCCGTCGCCCCAAAGCCGGTTCGAAATCCGGCCACTGGCTGCTGCAGGATGCCAAAGCGCGCTTCAGCGAACTGGTGCGGCGCGTGCGCAGCGAGGGTCCGCAGCGCGTGACCGTGCACGGACGCGACGAAGTCGTGGTGATCTCGGCCGAGGAATTTCGTCGCCTCAAGGGCGACCTCACCGGCGAATCGTTGGTCGCCGCCATGCAAGCCTCGCCGCATCGCGATATCGATCTCGAACCGGAGCGCGCGCCGATGCCGGTGCGCGAGGTCGTGCTTTGACCGGCTGGTTGCTCGACACCAATATCCTCTCCGAACTGCGCCGTCCCAGACCCGAACGCAAAGTCGTCGCCTTCGTCGCCGCCCAGCCGCTCGATCTGCTCCATGTCAGCGCGGTGAGTTTTGCTGAAATCCGCTTCGGCATCGAACGCGTCGCCGATCCCGGCCGCCGCGCCGACCTCCATGACTGGCTCACGCACAAGGTTCGGCCGATGTTCGAGCAGCGCGTGCTCGCGGTCACCGAAGACATCATGTTCAAATGGCGCCTCTTGGTCGAGGAGGGCCGCAAGG
>CALROE020000551.1:0-3549 GCA_943369715.1 Bradyrhizobium ivorense | reverse complement strand
CGGCCGCCGCCGATCCCGCCGCGCCGAAATCGGGCAAGAAGAAACTGGTGCTGATGGGCGTGGTCCTGCTGCTGGCGCTCGCCGCGGCCGGCTATGCCGTTCATTACGTTCTGGTCGGACGCTTCTACATCTCCACCGACGACGCCTATGTGCGCGCCAACAACTCGACGCTCGGTGCCCGGGTGTCCGGCCACATCGCTGCCATCCTGCCCGGCGACAACGCCTTGGTCCGCACCGGCGACGTGATCTTCCGGATCGACGACGGCGACTATCGCATCGCGGTGGATGCGGCGCGCAGCAAGATCGCGACCCAGCAGGCCACCATCGACCGTATCGGCCGTCAGGTCGCCGCGATGGAAAGCGCGGTCGAGCAGGCGAGGGCACAGCTCACCTCGGCGGAAGCGTCGCTGAAACGGGCCGGTCTCGATTTCGAGCGCCAGCAGGCGCTGAGCATCAGGGGATTTGCCTCGCGCGCCACCTTCGAAGTCTCGGAAGCCGGACGCGACCAGGGCGTCGCCTCGGTGAAATCGGCGCAAGCCGCCTTTGATGCCGCGCGCGACAATGTCGAGGTGACCAAGGCGCAGCAGAACGAGGCCCGTGCGCAACTGGTGGAATTGCAGTCGTCGCTCGCCAAGGCGCAGCGCGACCTCGACTTCACCGCGGTGCGCGCGCCGGTCGACGGCACCTTCTCCAACCGCATGGTCAACACCGGCGACTTCATCCAGGCCGGGCAGCGTCTCGGCAACCTGGTGCCGCTCAACAGCGTCTTCATCGACGCCAATTTCAAGGAGACGCAGCTCAAGCGGATCCGTCCGGGCCAGCCGGTGACGATCAAGGTCGACGCCTACGGCTTCCGCAAGTTCACCGGCAGCGTCGACAGCATCTCGCCCGCCGCGGGATCGGTGTTCACGCTGCTGCCGCCCGACAACGCCACCGGCAATTTCACCAAGATCGTGCAGCGGCTGCCGGTCCGAATCCGGGTGCCGAAGGACGTCGCCAGGCAGAACCTGCTGCGCGCCGGCATGTCGGTCTATGTCACCGTCGATACCAATGAGGGCGCCGCCGACGCCGACAGCGAAGCCGATCTCGACGCCGCGCCGAAATAATTTTGCAGCACCGGGCCGCGCGCCCGGTCGACGAGCCCGTCCTGACCCGAGCAGACCATGGCTGACGCCACCACCGCCCCGCCTTCGATGATGAGTGAAGCGGCTGCGCCGTCCGACCGCATCGCGCCGCGGCGGCTGTTCGCGTTTCTCATCATGGTGTTCGGCATGTTCATGTCGATCCTGGACATCCAGATCGTCTCGGCCTCGCTCGCCGAGATCCAGGCCGGGCTATCGGCGAGCTCGTCCGAAGTGTCGTGGGTGCAGACCTCGTATCTGATCGCCGAGGTGATCGGGATCCCGCTGTCCGGCTTCCTGTCGCGGGCGTTCGGCACCAGGCTGCTGTTTGCGATTTCCGCCTTCGGCTTCACCATCGCCAGCTTCTTCTGCGGATTTGCCTCGACCATCGAGCAGATGATCGTGTGGCGCGCGATCCAGGGGTTCATGGGCGCCGGCATGATCCCCACCGTGTTCGCCTCGGCCTATACGGTGTTTCCGCGTTCGAAATTCTACATCGTCGGCCCGATCATCGGGCTGGTCGCCACCCTGGCGCCGACCATCGGCCCGACGGTGGGCGGCATCATCACCGACTGGATGTCGTGGCACTGGCTGTTCTTCATCAACATCGTGCCCGGCATCGCCATCACCATCGGCGTGCTGGCGCTGGTCGATTTCGATCAGCCGAACTTCAAGCTGCTGGATCGGTTCGACTGGTGGGGCCTGATCTTCATGGCCGGCTTTCTCGGAACGCTGGAATATGTGCTGGAAGAAGGGCCGCATTCGCAATGGCTGCAGGACACCTCGGTCGCGGTCTGCGCCACGATCTGCGCGGTCTCAGCGATCGCGTTCTTCTGGCGCGTGCTGACGGTCGATGAACCGATCGTCGATATCAGGACCTTCGGCGACCGCAATTTCGGCATCGGCTGCCTGATCTCGTTCTGCGTCGGCATCGGCCTGTACGGCCTCACCTATATGTACCCGCGCTATCTGGCGGAAGTGCGCGGCTACAGCGCGCTGATGATCGGCGAGACCATGTTCGTCTCCGGCGCCGCCATGTTCCTGACCGCGCCGATCGTCGGCCGGCTGATGGTCAAGGTCGACATGCGGCTGCTGATTGCCGCCGGCCTCGCCCTGTTCGCGCTCGGCTCCTGGCAGATGACATGGATCACCCGCGAGTACGACTTCTACGAGCTGCTGGTGCCGCAGATCCTGCGCGGCGTCGGCATGATGTTCGCGATGGTGCCGACCAACACCATTGCGCTGGGAACGCTGGCCCCCGACCGGGTCAAGAACGCTTCGGGCCTGTTCAACCTGACGCGCAATCTCGGCGGCGCGCTCGGGCTCGCCGTGATCAATTCGGTGCTGAACCAGCGCACCGACCTGCATATCGCCCGGCTGCACGAACGGGTGACCTGGGGCAACGCCACCGCGACCGAGACGCTGAACATGTTCACCCAGCGCATGCAGGGCATGGGCGACGCCTCGCTGATGGCGCTGAAGCAATTGTCCAATATCGTGCACCGCCAGGCGGTGGTGATGGGATTCGGCGACGCCTTCTTCATGCTGACGGTGTTCTATTTCGGCCTCACCCTGATGGTCGTGCTGTTGAAAAGGCCCGCCGGCCTGCTGTCGGAGCCCGGACATTAGGTCCGATCACGCGCTTGTCATGTTGCCATAGCCCGGCGACGCATTTATAAGCCGGCGCATCGTGGCTCGAACCGGGGAGATTTGCATGATTTCGATGTATTCGCAGATCGCACCCTCGCGTCCGAAGCTCTTTACGGATGCCTACGTGGCCCTCTGAGGGCCGCTTCCGCCAGCATCGACCGGGTCTGACCTCCCGATCACCCAAGACCTCCCGATACGTCACTGTCATTCCTCAACGACGCTTGCGTTCGGCTTCGGCCCTCGCTCGTCAATCAACGGAGCCGGTTTGCGCGCGGGCGTAACCGGATGAGACGTTATGAAGGATCTCACCCAGGGCTCCATCGTGAGCCACATCGCTGTCATGGCTCCGCAGATTTTCGCCGGCATGATCCTGATGATGCTGTGCGGGCTGATCGATCTGTATTTCGTCGGGGGCCTCGGTGACGCGGCGATTGCCGGCGTCGGCGCTGCCGGCAATGCCGGCTTCCTGATCAATGCCTTTACCCAGATCCTGGGCGTCGGCACCGTGGCGCTGATTTCGCATGCGGTGGGACGCAAGGACCGGGCCGACGCCAATCTGGTATTCAATCAATCGCTGGGATTGTCGGCGGCAGGCGCGTTGTTCACGTTGGTCGCGGGATGCATGCTGGCACGCAGCTACATGCGCGCGGTGGCCGTGGACGACGCCGTGATCGAAGCCGGCACCACGTACCTGCTCTGGTTCATGCCGGCGCTGGCGCTGCAATTCGTCGTGCTGGTCATGGGTTCCGCCTTGCGCGGCACCGGCATCGTGCGCCCC
>CALROE020000550.1:0-3565 GCA_943369715.1 Bradyrhizobium ivorense | reverse complement strand
ATGGGCGGTTTCATGCGCCAGGATTTCATCGCCGGGCCGGCAATGCACCAGGGTCGCCGCGACATTGCACATGGTGCCGGAGGGCATGAACACGGCGGCCTGCTTGCCGAGCAGATCGGCCACGCGCTCGCACAACAGGTTCACGGTCGGATCGTCGCCGATCTGCTCGTCGCCGACCTCGGCGCGCGCGATGGCCTCGCGCATCGCAGGCGTCGGCCGGGTCTGCGTATCGGATAACAGATTGATGCGAATCGGGGATGCTTTGGGATCCGGCCGGGCAGGGGTGTAGGTCATGGCGAGGTCTCTCTCAATCACGGTCATTCCGGGGCGCGTCGAAGACGCGAACCCGGAATCTCGAGATTCCGGGTCTGGTCCTTCGGACCATCCCGGAATGACGATACAGAACTTGTTCAAACAAAAAAGGCCCCGGCAAAGCCGGGGCCTTTTGATCTCCTGAAAACGCCGACGAAAAAATCAGCGCGAATAGAATTCGACGATCAGATGCGGCTCCATCTGCACGGCGAACGGCACGTCGGACAGATGCGGGATGCGGGCGAACTTCGCCGTGAACTTGGAGTGATCGACTTCGAGGAAGTCGGGCACGTCGCGCTCGCCGAGCTGGCTGGCTTCGATCACCACGGCGAGCTGCTTCGAGCTTTCCTTGATTTCGATGAGGTCGCCGACCTTGACCTTGTAGCTCGCGATGTTGACGCGGCGGCCGTTGACCTTGATGTGGCCATGATTGATGAACTGGCGCGCGGCGAACATGGTGGCGACGAACTTGGCGCGGTAGACCACGGTGTCGAGACGGCGCTCCAGGAGGCCGATCAGGTTTTCACCGGTGTCGCCCTTCATGCGGCCGGCTTCGACATAGATGCCGTGAAACTGGCGCTCGGAAATGTTGGCGTAGTAGCCCTTGAGCTTCTGCTTGGCGCGCAGCTGCACGCCGAAGTCGGAGAGCTTGCCCTTGCGGCGCTGGCCGTGCTGGCCGGGGCCATATTCGCGGCGGTTGACGGGGCTCTTCGGGCGGCCCCAGATGTTCTGGCCCATACGGCGATCGATCTTGTATTTCGCCTCACTGCGCTTAGTCATCGCGTCCTCTTGAAAGGTTTGAGTTTTGAGGAAACGCGCCCTCCTGTGCGCCGGGAATTTCCCGGTGCCGACAGGCCTATCCCCTAAAGCTTGAAAGGGACGGGCCGCGGGTCGCGAAACGCAACGCGGGCCGAAAACGGCCCGCGAGCAGGCGGTTTCTAGGGAGAATCCGCTGGTATGTCAATGAAAAGACCGTCATTCCGGAGCTTGGAACCGTCATTCCGGGATGGTCCGCAGGACCAGACCCGGAATCTCGAGATTCCGGGTTCGATGCTTCGCATCGCCCCGGAATGACTGGGAATGACGGGGTGGACGGCCTTTTGGCCCTCAGGTCGCAACCGCCCTGACCGGCTTTGGCTCCGTCTGCTGCCTCTGGCCGCGTAATTCGGCCGCGATCTCGCCGTTCAGCACCTGTTCCAGCCGGGTCAGGGCCTTGGCGATCAGGGCGGCGTCGGTGATCCGGTGATCCCAGCGGATCACCACGTCGATGGTCTGGTCCGGCGCCACCACCCCGTAACTGAGGATGAACGGCCCCGGGCTCAGCGCATGCAGTTCGCCTGCGCCATAGGCGGCCACCGAGGTCACGCCGAAACTGCCGAACCAGTTGGCGCGCTGGCGTCCGAAATTCAGGCCGATCAGCCACATCAGCCGGCGCAGCGGCAGCGGCAGCCGCGTCACCCGCAATATCTTGCGAAACGCCGGCACCTCGCCGATCGGCGCATCCTTGGCCTGCCGGATCTGCGCATCGACCTCGGTCAGCGCCAGCATGTCCGCCGCGGGGACCTTTTGCGGCAGCACGCAATCCTGGCCGTCCTCGACGCGCGCGATCGCAACCATCGCGATGCTGCGCGGCAGCTCGTAGAAACTCGGCCACGGCCATTTGGCATAGAGCGTGCGCAGCACCGGCTCGTCCTTCGCCACCAGCGCGAACGCCTTGACGAAGATCGCCGCCCAGCCGGGCGGCTGCGCCGCGAGCGCGCGGGCTTCCAGCAGTGGACGGATGTTGAGGGCGCGGGTCAGCGAAACAAAGGGCACGCCGATCGAGGCATGCATGAGGTCGGCGACGAGACGGCGCGGCATTGAGATTTTTCGAACCGTTCCGCGCATCGTTCCACTCAGGTCCCGCAACATCAAACCGGGCGGCCGGATTGCCCCGTCCACCTGCGCTTCATCTAGCACGAACCGACCGGCCTGACGCCAGCCTTTGCTGCACGCCGTCCGGCGGAACGCTGCTGTATTTTATCACATCGTCTTGAATATGCTTGAATTTTGTCGCGGTCCGGTAGCCTTGGCGATATTAGAAGCATCCGAGTTTCAGCGCCTGATGCCCTCAAAGCTCGCCGCGATGCCGCGCTGGAACAGCGACCAGTCGAAGCCGAGCGCCAGCGCCAGGTAGCCGCGATCGATCATCGCATTGGCCTGTTCCGCGGTGCGCGCCACGCCGCCGATCGGCACGCCGCTTTTGAGGATGCCGGCCTCGGCGCGCGCCATCAGCGCCTGTACTTCGGGGTCGTCGATGCGGCCGCGCTTGTTGATGGAGGTGGCGAGGTCGCCGGGGCCGATCACCGCGATGTCGATGCCGGGGGTCGCCATGATCTCGTCGATGCGCTCGACCGCGTCGACATGCTCGATGGTGACCATGCAGATCAGGTCATCGTCGGCGGTCGCCATGTAGTCGGGCATCGAGACGCCCCAGCGGAACGGGGCGTGGAACGGGCCCCACAGCCGGTCGCCGCGCGGCGGGTAGCGCACACTGCGCACGGCCTTCTCGGCATCCTCGCGGCTGCAGATCATCGGAAAATTGATGCCGAGCGCGCCGATGTCCATCGGTGCTTTCGCCAGCCACGGCTCGTTGGCGGCAATCCGCGCCAAGGGGATGCAGGGCGTGCCCGCGGTGGCCGTGATCATCGCGTGCGCGGAGCCGAGATCGATCGGCCCGTGCTCGAGGTCGACGATGATCCAGTCGAGCCCGGAGCGGGCCATGATCTGCACGGTCTGGATCGAGGGAATGGTCGCGATCGCGCCGAATGTGGGACGCTTCTCCTGCCACAGCCTGCGGAGACGGTTCAGCGGTGCAGGCGCGGCTTGCGTCAAAGTCGAAGCTCCATCGAGCGAGGGTTGCTTCGAAAAGCTAGCAGCGCGGCATGGCGCCGAAAAGTTCAATATGCGTTCACGCCGGGACCCGGCCGCCGAAGAAGGGCGTCAGGGCCTGGCTCAGCGTATGCGGGCGCTTCGAGGTGAAGATCATTTCGGCGCCGGTATGGTCGGCTCTGCCGGGGGGGCCGAGCAAATCCGAAACCCGCCGCGCAATCGCGGGCGCCGGATCGATCCAGTCCACCGGCCACGGCGCCAGCCTGACCAGCCGATCCATCAACAGGGGATAATGGGTGCAGGCCAGCACGACGGTGTCGGTTCGATGCGGATCGTTTTCGCCGCTGCCGATGAAGCATGGCGCGAGTTCGTCCAAGATCGC
>CALROE020000549.1:0-3566 GCA_943369715.1 Bradyrhizobium ivorense | reverse complement strand
AAACGCCCTCGTCCTTGAGGTTTGAGAGGACCTCGCCGAGCCGGCGCGCCAGCGCCGGCGCCAGGCCCTCGAACGGCTCATCAAGTACGAGCAGGCGGCGTCCCGCCATCAGGGCGCGGGCGAGAGCCACCATTTTCTGCTGGCCGCCGGAGAGTTCCAGGGCGCGACGGCGCCGGAAGTTCGCAACCTCCGGCATCAGCGTGTAAATGCGATCGAGACGTTCCCGCGCATCGGTCGAACCGGTCGCCAGCGCCGGCAGCAGAATGTTCTCCTCAACCGCGAATTCCGGCACCAGCCGGCGATCTTCCGGCATGTAACCGAGCCCAAGCGCCGCGCGGCGATGCGCCGGCTCCGCCAGCAGATCGACGCCATCCAGGGTCATGATGCCGCGCGCCGGCAGCGCCCCCATCAAGGCCCGCATCAGGGTCGTCTTGCCGGCGCCATTGCGCCCGATCAGGCCGGAGAACTGCCGCTCGCCGAGCGACAGTTGCGCATCGCGGATGATCTCGATGGCGCCGATCGAAACATGCAGTGCGGATACCTCAAGCATGGGACGCCCTGCTGGCGTTGAGTTTGCCGTCCTTTGACCGGATCAGCGTTCCCGTGATGAACTCGCGCACGCGCTCGTCGCCGAGCGCCTCGGCGGGCGCCCCGTCCGCGATCACGGTGCCGTCGTAGAACGCCAGCACGCGGTCGGCGAACCGCTGCACGATCTCCATGTCGTGCTCGACGAACAGGATGGTGGTGCCGCGCGCTTTCAACGCCCCCATGATGACGTCCATCAGGCCAAACTTCTCTTCCAGGCTGATCCCGCTGGTCGGCTCGTCGAGCAGCAGGACGCGCGGATTGCCCGCCGTCGCCATCGCAATGTCGAGCAGCTTGCGCACGCCCTGCGGCAGCGTTGACGCCAGCGCGTCGCGAAACTGGCCGATCTGGAACTGGTCGAGCGCGGTTTCGGCATCGGCG
This sequence comes from Bradyrhizobium ivorense, assembly GCA_943369715.1. Classification (GTDB taxonomy): domain Bacteria; phylum Pseudomonadota; class Alphaproteobacteria; order Rhizobiales; family Xanthobacteraceae; genus Bradyrhizobium; species Bradyrhizobium ivorense_A. Next base: position 2,600 of record CALROE020000549.1, on the reverse strand, counting down.
GATGTCTCGGCCGAGACAAAACGCGACAGCGCCGCGCCGACCACGGAGCTGCCGGAACGGGCGATCGCGGTGGCCGCGCACAGGTTTTCGAACACGCTGAAGGTGGGAAAAACCTGCGCCACCTGAAACGAGCGCGCAATGCCCAGCCGCATGATCTTGCGCGACGGCAGCCCGGTGATGTCCCTGCCCTCGAACTGGATGGTGCCGCCCGACGGCGTCAGATGGCCGGTGATCATGTTGACGAACGTGGTCTTGCCGGCGCCATTGGCGCCGATGATCCCTACGGTTTGGCCCTGCGGCACGTCGACATTGATGTCGCGGGCGGCGACCACCTGACCGAAGGTCTTTTCGAGACCCTTGACGGAAAGCAGCGCGCTCATGCCCCACCCTTCTCGGAAACGGTGGCGCGCTTGCGTATCATCAGGGAGCCGAGCCCCTCGGGCACGAACAGGATCGTCAGCAGCAGCACCGACCCGAGGATCAATTGCCAGCCGCCGGGCAGCAGGGCGACCGCGATGGTGCGGACGATCTCGAACAGCAGTGCGCCGAGAAACGCCGCTGGAACCGATGCCGCTCCCGCCAGGATGGTCACGAACACGAATCCACCCGACGTGGTCCAATAGGCCATCTGCGGATCGACATGACTGATCGACAACGCCGCGAGCGCGCCGCCGGCACCGGCCAGCGCCGCCGAAATGGTCAACTTCAGATGCACCAGCCTGGTCACGGAAATGCCGAGATATTCGACGCGAATTTCATTGTCGCGGATCGCGCCGGCGAGCTGGCCGGCAACCGAACCAAGATAGGCCGAGACGCCTACCCAGGCCGAAAACACCATGCCGAGCGCCAGCCAGAACAGCGCGAAGGTATAACCGGGACCGCGCGGCTTCATGCCGAAGAAGCTGGCCTGGGCGACATTGACGCCGTCGGTCGAGCCCAGCGTCTCGGATTTGACCAGCACGCCGTACAGGATCATCGACAGCGCGAGGCTGAGCATGGCGAAGAAGATCTCGCGGTATTGCGCCAGCAGGAAACCGACCACGAAGGCCACCAGCGCCGCCATGATTACGGCGAGCGCAATCAGCAGGAACGCGTCCGTCACTCCGAACCAGCGTCCCGACAGGGCCACCGTGTAGGCTCCGGTCGCAAAGAACAGCGCCTGGCCGAACGGAACCAGACCGCCGCGCCACAGGATGATGAGACCGCAGACGACGAGCCCGGTGGACATCGCAAGCGTCACCAGCGAGATCAGCCACAGCGGCGTGAACGGCGCGGCCGCTCCCAGTCCGCCGAGGATCGCCGCGCCCAGAAGAATGCGAAGTCCGGTCATGTCAGATTTTTCTCGGTTGAGCGCGACTGAACAGGCCCTGCGGACGAAACACGAGAACCAGCGCCATCACGGCGTAGATCGAGAACAGTTCGAGTTGCGGTATCAGGTGCACGGCACCGGCGCGGAATAGCCCGACGATCAGGGCGCCGACCAGCGCACCCTCCATCGAGCCCATGCCACCGATCGCCACCACCGCAAAGGCCAGCACGATGACCTCGACCCCGAGGCCCGGCGTCACCGATATCTTGGGAGCGGTCAGCGCGCCGCCGAGCGCGCCCAGCACCGCGCCGACCAGAAACGTCACCGTATAGACCCTGGAGACATCGACGCCGAACGCGGCGGCGGTTTCGCGGTCGTAGATCACGGCCGTCAACAGCCGCCCGAAGGTGGTCTTCTTGATGGTGTAGGAGGCCGCGATCGCCAGCAGGCCGGCAAACCCGACCAGCCCGATATCGTAGACCGACAGCGGCAATCCGCCGACCGTGAAGCTGCCGGCCTCGGTATAGGGCTGATACGCCGACCGGCCGTCGGTACCCCAGATCAGAATCAGCACGTCTTCCAGGATCAGGAACAGCGCGTAGGTGATGAGAACGACGACGACTTCGTCCCTGCCGTAGACGCGGCGGAGAAATACCCGCTCCAGGATGTAGCCCATCACCAGGCCGATCGCGATCGCGGCCGTGGCAATCGCCAGATAGCCTCCGACCACGGGCCAGCCGCGGTCGAAATACAGGCCGATCGCGGTCGCCGCCGCATAGGCGCCGAAGGCGTAGAAGGCGCCATGGGCGACATTCAGAATCTTCATGACACCGAAAATCAAGGTCAGGCCGATGGCGACGACAAACAGCCAGGCGGCATAAACCAGGCCATCGGTAACGATGGCGATAACTGTGATCACCGGAGGCCGTCCCTTACTTCGTGATATGCAGCAAAGCTGCAGCCGGCGGCGCCGGCTGCAGGCAATCGTGCGACTCCTAGTTGCATTTGGCTCCGGGCATGCCGGCCTCGAGCCACGCCGTGGAGGTCATGTTGGCGGGAGGATTCACGCACTCGGCGGGATAGCGGACGACGTCGACGATTTCGGCTTTGCCTTCCGCCTTGTTGAAACGGAAGCTGCCATAGGCGATATCGGCGATGCCCTGGTGGCCGTTGCCGATCGCCATGCGGATTTTGGCGCTCGGTCCCTCGAACTCGATACCCTCGAACGCCTTCACCACATCGTCGATCCCGGGCTGTTGGCCGCCCTTGGCCGCCGCGGCCTTGTCCCAGG
>CALROE020000548.1:0-3569 GCA_943369715.1 Bradyrhizobium ivorense | reverse complement strand
CTGCAAGGCGTCGCATAATGAAACAATTAGCCTGCGCGTATTCTGATCGCAAAACCAGTACCCACTTTTGCGGAATACGCGCCCACAAACCTTCGGCGACGCAGAAACCCAATAAAACATGGCCTTTCCGTCATTCTCGTCCAATCAGGCGCATGACCGCGCTCCCGGCGCCGGCGTCACCGCGGTGCTCGGTCCGACCAATACCGGCAAGACCCACCTCGCGATCGAGCGGATGGTGGCGCATTCCTCCGGCGTCATCGGCCTGCCGCTGCGCCTGCTGGCGCGCGAGGTCTACAACAAGATCGTCGGCAAGGTCGGCGTCGACCTGGTCGCGCTGATCACCGGCGAGGAAAAGATCAAGCCGCCGAAGGCGCGCTACTGGGTCTCCACCGTGGAGGCGATGCCGCGGGATCTCGACGTCTCGTTTCTCGCGGTCGATGAAATCCAGATCGCGGCCGATCTGGAACGCGGCCATGTCTTCACCGACCGCATCCTGAACCGGCGCGGCCGCGACGAGACGCTGCTGCTCGGCGCCGCCACCATGCGCCCGATCATCGAGCGGCTGTTGCCCGGCGCCTCGATCGTGACCCGGCCGCGGCTGTCGCAGCTGGAATTCTCCGGCGACCGCAAATTGACCCGGCAGCCGCGGCGCACCGCGATCGTCGCGTTCTCGGCCGACGAGGTCTATGCCATCGCCGAACTGATCAAGCGCCAGCATGGCGGCGCCGCCGTGGTGCTGGGCTCGCTGTCGCCCCGCACGAGAAATGCCCAGGTGGCGATGTTCCAGTCCGGCGACGTCGATTATCTGGTCGCCACCGACGCCGTCGGCATGGGGCTCAATCTCGACGTCGATCACGTCGCCTTCGCCTCCGACCGCAAATATGACGGCTACCAGTTCCGCAGGCTCAACCCGTCGGAATTCGCGCAGATCGCCGGCCGCGCCGGCCGCGCCACCCGCGACGGCACCTTCGGCACCACCGCGCGCTGCGCGCCGTTCGAGCCGGAACTGGTCAATGCGCTGCAGAATCACACCTTCGAGAGCGTAAAAGTGCTGCAATGGCGCAATTCGAAGCTGGATTTCTCTTCGCTGGGGGCGCTGCAGGTGTCGCTGGCGCTGTCGCCGACCCATGACGCGCTGACGCGGGCGCCGATCGCCGAAGATTTGCGCGTGCTCGATCACGCCGCGCGCGACGCCGATGTGCGCGACATGGCGCAGGGTGCCGCCGCCGTCGAGCGGCTGTGGGACGCCTGCCAGATTCCGGACTACCGCAAGATCGCGCCGGCCGCGCACGCGGAACTGGTGACCACTTTGTTCGGTTTCCTGATGAAGAAGGGCCGGATCCCGGATGCCTGGTTCGCCGCCCAGGTCGAGCAGGCCGACCGCGTTACCGGCGATATCGACACATTATCGGGCCGGATCGCGCAGATCCGGACCTGGACCTTTGTGGCAAATCGTCCCGATTGGCTGGCCGATCCCGAACATTGGCAGGGAATCGCCCGCGAAGTCGAAAATAAACTGTCAGATGCCCTGCATGAACGGCTCACGGAGCGTTTCGTTGATCGCCGTACCAGTGTATTGATGCGCCGCCTGCGGGAGAACAGCGTTTTGAATACTGAAATCGGCAAGACCGGCGAAGTGATCGTAGAAGGCCATGTGATCGGCCGGCTCGACGGATTTACCTTCGCACCCGACGCCGCGGAAGCAGGCTCCGACGCCAAGGCGTTGCAGGCCACCGCGCTGAAGGCGCTGGCCGGCGAGATCGACGCGCGCGCCGAGAAACTGGCGGCCGCGCCCGACGAGCAATTCGTGCTGACCTCGGACGGCACCATCCGCTGGACCGGCGACGCGGTGGCGCGGCTGGTCGCGGCCGACGACGCGCTGCATCCGCGCCTGCGCATCATTTCCGACGATCGCCTGGCTGGTGCGGCGCGCGAGGCGGTGCAGGCCAGGCTCGATCTGTGGCTGAAGACGCATATCGAAAAGCTGCTGGGACCGCTGTTCGACCTGCAGAAGGCCGAGGACATCACCGGCATCGGACGCGGCATCGCGTTCCAGCTGATCGAGGCGCTCGGCGTGCTGGAGCGGCAGAAGATCTCCGCCGAGATGAAGGATCTCGACCAGCCGTCGCGCGCCACCTTGCGCAAATACGGCGTGCGCTTCGGCGCCTATCATATCTACATCCCGGCGCTGCTGAAGCCGGCGGCGCGCGCGCTGGCCTCGCTGCTGTGGGCCGAGAAGCAGAGCAATGTCGACATGTCGGCATTGTCGGGCGCGCAGCATCTCGCAGGGTCGGGCCGCACTTCGTTTCCGGTCGACAAGTCGCTCGACCGCGACGCCTACCGCGTGCTGGGCTACCGGCAATGCGGCGAGCGCGCGGTGCGGGTCGATATTCTCGAGCGCCTCGCCGACCTGATTCGTCCCGCTTTGTCATGGCGCGAAGCCTCGCCGGGGACAAAACCGGCCGGCGCGTTTGACGGCCGCGGTTTCGTGGTGACGCAGGCGATGACCTCGCTGACCGGCTCCGCCGGCGAGGATTTCGCCTCGATCCTGCGCGCGCTCGGCTATCGCATGGAGAAGAAGGCGCCGCTGCCGCCGAAGCCGGAGGCGGTCGAAGCGCCTGCCGCGGCAGAGGCCGCTTCCGAAGCGGCGACGGAGAGCACCGAGACGGCCCAGGCCGGCAGCGATACCGCGCCGGCCGCCGAAGCAGAGACCTCGCCGTCAGCGACGCTGCTGCCCGATATTGCCTTCTCGCCCGCGCCCGAAATGGCTGAGCCTGTTGCCGTCGAGGCGGCGCCGCCGGAACCGGTGGCTGTGGTGGAAGCTGTTGAAGCGCCCGCGGTGGAAACGGTCGAAGCGCCCGTGGCGGAAGTTGTTGAAGCCGCCGCCGTGGAAGCGCCGCAGGAACAGGCCGCCGCTGAACCAGCGACGGAGAGCGCTACGGCGACTGATGCATCTGATGATGCTGGTGTTGCCGAGGCAACCGCGCCCGAAGTCGCGCCCGAGATCGCCGCTGTCCCTGAAATGGTCGAGGTCTGGCGGCCCGGTGGCCGCTCCGAAGAGCGCCGGCCGCGTCACGACCGCAACCGTCCGCGCCATCACGACCGTCCCGCGCAAGGCGCGGACGCCGCAGCCGCTGTGCCGGGCGAAGCCGGCGACGCTGCCAAGGGCGAGCGGCATCGCCGCGGACGACGCACCCCTGATTTCCGCAAGCCCCGCACCGACGGACCGCCGGCGGATGGCGTCGCGCCGGCCGTGGCCGCCGATGGCGCGCCGGCAAGCCCGCCGCGCGAGGATCGGGGTGGCCGGCCGCCGCGCGAGCGCTTTCAAGGCAAGGGCAGGGATGGCGACCGGCCGCAAGGAAGATCTGAAGGCAAGCCGCAGGATAGATCGCAGGGCAGGCCGCCGGGCAAATTCGGCGGCGGCGACCGCGACAAGGGTGGCCGTGACAAGGGCGGACGCGACAAGGGTGGTTTCGGTGGCAAGGGCGGTCGCGACAGCGGCCCGTCGCACCGGCAATGGGCCACCAGCGCCGCGCCGCGCGAGCGCGACCGTCCGGTCGACCCCAATT
>CALROE020000547.1:0-3572 GCA_943369715.1 Bradyrhizobium ivorense | reverse complement strand
AATTCCGATTGCGATTCCACTATTCCGGTCGCCCGCCTGCCGCAAACCGTCCGCAAGCGTCGCAAGACCTTCCACGCACTGGAGCGGCAGCCCGTCCCCGAGTTCGGAAATGCGCAAGCGAGCATCGAGTTGGCATACGTAATCCATGCCTGCCCTGCCGCGCATCAAGCAGGCTGATCCCGATGTGGTCGAGCTGCCGTTGCACTGAACATTTCAGCGCGGGCGGCCAAAAAGGAAATCAAAGAACGCGTGAGGCTCCGGTCACGCGAGCATCGAAGCTTCTAGTACCCCGCCACCGCCAGCGCGACCACGCCGCTCAGAGCGACCCAGCCAAAATGCCGACCACGCATCGCCCAGGCGTTGCCGAGGGCGGCAAATCCGAACACGACCGCGAGCGTGACGATGATCCAGTGCCGCGCCGGCTCCGACGCCATCGAGGGCGCCGCGATCAGCAGCACGCCGCCGCCGATCCACGCGATGGTGCCGGCCTGCCAGACCAGCCGGATCAGCTGGCGCAGCCGCGGCGGCTCGATGGTGGCGCGTGCGAACACCTTTGTTTCGCCGAGCACGCCGTGGATCAGCGCCACCGCGATCGCGGCGACCCCTGAACATTGCAACAGAAGATCGCGCATCGAACCGCCTCCATACATGACTGTATGGTGCTTATGAATGTTGCGCCGGTGCATGTCAATACAGTAGTGTATGGTGAGGTGTCGCAGGGGTCGCTATGGCCGATCAACTTTCCGCCAAAGACTGGCTCGATCAGGGCCTCAGGACGTTGACCGTCAGCGGCTTCACAGCGCTGAAGGCCGAGCCGCTGGCCAAGGCGATGGGGGTGTCGCGGGGCAGCTTCTACTGGCACTTCGCCGATATCGGCGCGTTCCACGCCGCGATCCTCGCGCATTGGCGCGATGTCGCCGCCGAACAGGTCATCGCCAATCTCGAGGCCGCATCCGGCACCGCCAATCCGCTGCCGCGGCTGCTGCGCGGCGCATTCGGCAACCGGCCGGCGCTGGAGAGCGCGGTCCGCACCTGGGCAAGCGTCGATCCCAAGGCCCGGGCGGCGGTGCAGGCCATCGACCGGCGCCGGCTGAGCTACGTGGAAAACCTGTTCCGCGCCAACGGACTACCCCCTGCCAAGGCCCGGGCCCGGGCGCAGATCCTGTATTGGGCCTATCTCGGCTATGCATTGTCGGAACAGCCGCTGCCCCGGGCCAAACAGGCCGCCGTGATCGACGAATTGCTGGCCATTGCGGCGCGCTGACCGGGCGGCTGGCCGTGCCGGACGAATGTGCTAAGGGATCAAAACCCGAGCCGGAGACCACCGCATGACTTCCCCGTCCGAACGCCTTGAAGCCACCGTCGATCCCAAATTGCTGGAAATCCTGGTCTGTCCGCTGACCAAGGGCCCGCTGGAGTTCGATGCGGCGAAGCAGGAGCTGATCTCGCGTTCGGCCAAACTCGCCTATCCGATCCGCGACGGCATCCCGATCATGCTGCCGGAAGAGGCGCGGAAGATCGATTGACACGACCGTCGCTGTCTCACCGTCATTGCTATTTGAAATTTCGATTCCGAAACCCGTAGCCCGGATGGAGCCCTTGCGAAATCCGGGGCCGCTGCGGCACCAATTCCCGGATTGCGCCATCGGGCGACGCTTCGCGCCGACCGCCGGCTCCATCCGGGCTACGAAGCCGCCCCTACAACGCCTCGCCCTTCAGCAGCCGCGGCACTTCGCCGGACAGGCCCGCGGCCTGGCGAATGAAGAGGCTCTTCAGCGGCGGGGCGCGGTCGACCAGGCCGAGGCCGATATCGCGCACCGTGCGCAGCAACGTCGATTCGTTGGAGAACAGGAAATTCAGCGAATTGGTCGCAACGCCCATCGCCATGGTGTCGAACCGGCGCCAGCGCTGGTAGCGGTCGAGCACGTCGGCCTGGCCGAGATCCATGCCGAGCCGCGCGGCGTCGACGACCACTTCGGCCAGTGCGGCGACATCCTTCAGGCCCATATTGAGCCCCTGGCCCGCGATCGGGTGAATCACATGCGCGGCGTCGCCGACCAGCGCCAGCCGCTCGCCGATGAAGGAGCGCGCGACGAAATAGCCGAGCGGAAACGCGCGCGGCTTGTCGAGCGCCTTGATCTCGCCGAGGTGCAAGCCAAAACGCCGCTCGAGTTCGCCGTGAAATTCCTCTTCGCTCAAGGCCACCATGCGCGCGGCTTCTGCGCGCTTCTCGGTCCATACCAGCGACGAGCGGTTGCCGGTCAGCGGCAGGATCGCGAAGGGTCCCGCCGGCAAAAAATGTTCCTCGGCGCGGCCGTGATGTTCGCGCTCGTGGCCGACGGTGACGACGATGCCGGACTGGTCGTAGTCCCAGCCATGGGTGGCGATGCCGGCGCGCTCGCGCAGCTTCGAGCGCGCGCCGTCGGCGGCGACCAGGAGGCTGGCCTCGATGACGCTGCCGTCGGCCAGCGTCACATCGACGCCGTCGCTGCGCGACTCGAAACCTGTCACTGCGGTGGCCCTGAGGTCGATGCCCGCGGCTTCGGCCCGCGCGACCAGCGCGTCGATCAGATGGCGATTCTCGACCATATGCGCGAACGGTTCGCCGGGCTCGACATTCCCGGCAAAGGTCAGGAACACCGGCCTCGTGGCGTCCTCCAGCTTGGAGTCGGTGACGACCATGTCGGTGATCGGCTGCGCGGAGGCGGCGACCTGATCCCACACCTCGAGGGCTGCGAACAGCCGGCGGCAGGCCGCGACGATGGCGGTGGCGCGGGGATCGCGGCTCGGCCGCAAGCCAAGCGCCGGATCGGCGACAATGACCGGAATATCGGCGCCCAGGCCCTGACGCAGCGCCAGCGCCAGCGCCAGCCCTGCAAATGCGCCGCCGCCGATGACAATGCTACGCTGTGCCGACATGCTATCCTGCTCACTGACGCCCTTGCCCATGGAGTATAGCTGGGCGAAACAGATAAGCGAAACAAGGGGGCCTTGGCCCTATGGCCGTCATTCCGGGGCGTGAGCATTAGCGAACGAACCCGGAATCCCGAGATTCCGGGTTCACGCGAAGACGCGTGCCCCGGAATGACCGAAAGAATTGAAAGCGCTGCCATGTCCAAAGGCGTTATCGACCTGATTTCCATTCTCGATCTCGAGCCGATCGAGGTGAATCTGTTCCGCGGCAACAGCCCGAAGACGAGCTGGCAGCGGGTGTTTGGCGGGCAGGTGATCGGGCAGGCGATGGTGGCGGCGTGCCGCACCGTCGAGGGCCGGCTGCCGCATTCGCTGCACTGCTATTTCATTCTGCCCGGCGATACGCAGATTCCGATCATCTACGAGGTCGAGCGGCTGCGCGACGGCAAGAGCTATTCGACCCGAAGGGTCACCGCGATCCAGCACGGCAACGCCATCTTCTCGATCATGGTGTCGTTTCATGTCGAGGAAGAAGGCGCATTCGACCACCAGGACAAGATGCCCGACGTGCCGCCGCCGGAAAAGCTCACCGCCGACGAGATCATAAAACAGCCGATGTTCCGCGAGATGCCGGAATTCATCCGGCGCTATTACGAGTC
>CALROE020000546.1:0-3607 GCA_943369715.1 Bradyrhizobium ivorense | reverse complement strand
ACCAAGAAAGAGCTCACCGAGGACACCTATCACGCGCTGTGGCCGGTCGGTCCGGTCGGCAAGCCGACCGAACTTCAGCTCTGCGTTCCGATCCTGGCGTTCAAGTTCACCAAATACCCGAACGCCGCGAAGGCGTTCATCGCCTTCATGCTGGAGAAGGAAAACTACGACAAGTGGCTGACCGGCGCGCGGGGCTATCTCACCCACACGCTCAACTCCTATGACAACTCGCCGGTCTGGACCGCCGACCCCAAGAATCAGGTGTTCAGCCAGGCCAGCAAGCGCGCCTTGCCGGCTTCCGGCATCGGCACCCCCGGCGAGAAGGCGGCGACCGCGATCGCCGACTTCCTGGTGGTCGACATGTTCGCCAACTACTGCACCGGCCGCGAGACCGCCGCCGGTTCTATCGCGATCGCCGAGCGTCAGTTGAAGCGCATCTATCGTTGAGAGGTAACCGGGCGGGCGGCAATCAATTGCCGCCCGCTCTCCGACCAGCGACACGGCACGAATGCTGCCGTTCCTGCTTCTTGAGTTCTTGCGTTCATGCGAGTGGAGACGGCGCGTTTGCCGATTTTAATGCGGGATTCCGGTAATGGCTGACATCGCAGTGCAACCCAGGGCCGCCAGGCCGCCGATCCGCGACGCGACCGCGTGGCAGCAGGTCAAGTCCAATCGCAACTTCATCGCCCTCTGGTTCATGCTTCCGGCGATGGCGTTCCTGATCTTCTTCCTGGCCTATCCGCTGGGGCTCGGAATCTGGATTTCGTTCACGGATGCGCGCATCGGCCGCCCCGGCGCGTTCATCGGGCTGGAAAATTATGAATGGCTCTGGGACGATTCGATCTTCTGGTTGTCGGTGTTCAATACGCTTCTCTACACCTTCGTCGCGAGCGCCATCAAATTCGGCATCGGTCTTTATCTCGCGCTGCTGTTGAACGAGAACATGCCGTTCAAGGCGATGCTTCGCGCGCTGGTGCTGATCCCGTTCATCGTACCGACCGTGCTGTCGGCGCTGGCGTTCTGGTGGATCTTTGATTCGCAGTTCTCGATCATCTCCTGGTCGCTGAAGGAGATGGGATTGATCACCGAGAACATCAATTTCCTCGGCGACGTCTACTGGGCGCGGGCCTGCGTGATTTTCGCCAACATCTGGCGCGGCGTGCCGTTCGTCGCGATCACGCTGCTGGCCGGACTTCAGACCGTTTCGCCCTCGCTCTATGAAGCCGCCACCCTCGACGGCGCGACCCGCTGGCAGATGTTCCGCAACATCACCTATCCGCTGCTGACCCCGATCATCGCCGTCGTGATGACGTTCTCGGTGCTGTTCACCTTCACCGACTTCCAGCTGATCTGGGCGATGACGCGCGGCGGTCCGGTCAATTCGACCCATCTGATGGCCACGCTGTCGTACCAGCGCGCGATCATCGGCGGGGTGCTCGGCGAGGGCGCGGCAATATCCAATGCGATGATTCCATTCCTGCTGGCGGCGATCATGGTCTCCTGGTTCGGTCTGCAGCGACGCAAGTGGCAGCAAGGTGAAAACAATGACTGATCTGCCCACACAGCCCGTCGACCTCAAAACCGTGCTGTCGGGCTCGGCACGCACCGTGGCGGCCGACGATCACAGCGTCGGCATGAGCTACCTGGAGTCGCTGCCGCGGCGGATGGTGACGCTCTATCTGCCGCTGTCGATCATCGTGATCGTGCTGCTGTTCCCGTTCTACTGGATGGCGCTCACCGCGATCAAACCGGACGAGCAGCTGCTCGATCTCAACACCTACAATCCGTTCTGGACCTGGAATCCGACGTTCAAGCACATTCACAAGCTGCTGTTTGACAGCTACTACCCGCTGTGGCTGTGGAACACGATGTATGTGGCGGTCTGCGCCACCGTTCTTTCGATCGTCGCCTCCGTGCTGGCGGCCTATGCGATCGTGCGGCTGCGCTATCGCGGTGCGCAATGGGTCGGCGGCTTCATCTTCCTCGCTTATCTGGTGCCGCCCTCAATCCTGTTCATCCCGCTCGCCACCGTGGTGTTCCAGTACGGCCTGTTCGACACGCCGTTCGCGCTGATCCTGACCTATCCCACCATCCTGATTCCGTTCTCGACCTGGCTGTTGATGGGTTACTTCAAGACCATCCCGTTCGAGCTGGAGGAGTGCGCCCTGATCGATGGCGCCAGCCGCTGGCAGATCCTGACCAAGATCGTGCTGCCGCTGTCGATCCCCGGATTGATATCGGCGTTCATCTTCTGCTTCACGCTGTGCTGGAACGAGTTCATCTATGCGCTGACCTTCCTCACCTCGGTGCAAAACAAGACGGTGCCGGTTGCGATCGTCAACGAGTTCGTCGACGGCGACGTCTATCGCTGGGGTTCGCTGATGGCGGGCGCGCTGGCGGGCTCGCTGCCGCTGGTCATCCTCTATGCGTTCTTTGTCGAACACTACGTGTCGGCGATGACCGGAGCCGTCAAGGAGTGAGCCGGCAGGCTCGCGTCCGGTCGTTCAACTGACGCGTTTCTTGCCACGAGCCGGTTTCCACCCCGCTTGAAAAGGCTATAAAGCAAAAAACAACAAGGAGTCGGGTCTTGCACATTCTGGTTCTGGGCGCCGCCGGCATGGTCGGTCGCAAGCTGACCGAGCGGCTGCTGCGCGACGGCCGCCTCGGCGACCGCGAGATCACGCGGATGACGCTGCATGACGTCGTGGCGCCGACCAAGCCGGCCAATGCGGCGATCCCGATCAGCATCGTTACCAGCGACTTTGCCGATCCCGCCACGGCTGCGCCGCTGGTGGCGCACCGGCCCGACGTGATTTTCCACCTCGCGGCGATCGTCTCCGGCGAGGCCGAGCTCGATTTCGACAAGGGCTATCGCATCAACCTCGACGGCACCCGGATGCTGTTCGACGCCATCAGGCTGATCGGCGGCGGCTACAAACCCCGCGTCGTGTTCACCTCGTCGATCGCGGTGTTCGGCGCGCCGTTTCCCGATGCGATCGGCGACGAGTTCTTCCATACCCCGCTGCTGAGCTACGGTACCCAGAAGGCGATTTGCGAACTGCTGCTGGCGGATTATTCCCGGCGCGGTTTCATGGACGGTATCGGCATCCGGTTGCCGACCGTCTGCATTCGTCCGGGCCTGCCCAACAAGGCGGCCTCCGGCTTCTTTTCCAACATCCTGCGCGAACCACTGGCCGGCAAGGAAGCGGTGTTGCCGGTGTCCGAGGACGTCCGCCACTGGCATGCCTCGCCGCGCTCGACCGTGGGTTTCCTGCTGCACGCCGCGACCATGGACAGCGCCACGGCGGGCGCGCGCCGTAATCTCACCATGCCCGGCCTGTCTGCCACCGTCGGCGAGCAGATCGCGGCCCTGAAGCGGGTGGCGGGCGACAAGGTGGCGGCACGGATCAAGCGCGAGCCCGATCCGTTCATCATGGGCATCGTCGCGGGATGGCCGCGCAACTTCGACGCCCAACGGGCGCGGCAACTCGGCTTCACGACCGTCGAACAGACGTTCGACGACATCATCAGGATTCACATCGACGACGAACTCGGCGGCAAGTTCGTCGCGTAGTTCGTCATTGCGAGGAGCGCTTGCGACGAAGCA
>CALROE020000545.1:0-3613 GCA_943369715.1 Bradyrhizobium ivorense | reverse complement strand
GCCGCGCTACGTCGCAGTCGCCTTCTGGCGCGGCGGCCACATCCTGCGCGAGGCCAAGGCGCTGGTGCCGTCGGCCTGGAGCTGGGCGCAAGGCAGTACATATGGCGACAAATCCCGCGCTTCACATTTCCTTGAAATCGCCAACGGCCGTTACCGGGCGCCGGATCCGTTTCTCGATGTCCGCAGCAAGTTCATCTTCCGGCGTCTTGCCGCCGACTCGCGCAAGATCGAGCTTGGCGCCAACGCCGGCTCAAAGCTGAAAGCCGAGCTGTTCCGGGCGATGGGATTCGACCTGGCATCGATCCATGCCGCGGGATCACCGGGCGCCGCGGGCCTGCGGGCCGACCTGAAAAAGCGTCCGCGCGGCTGGCTCACCGCCGCGGCGAAGGCCACGGCGGCGGCCGTCAAGCGCGACTACGAGGAATGGCGGAACTGACACAAGTTTTCAGTGCCGTCACGACGCTTTCAAGACGGGCGTTTGCGACATAAGATCATCACCGGTTTCGCGCGCGCCAGGTTGGCCAGGAGAACTCCATGCCCTCATTGACTGAATGGAAAGTGCCGCCGGCGAACCAGCCCCGCCCCGGCGACTACGGCTTCGATCTCGATCGCGCGCTGGCGGCGGTGGTCGGCCTGCATTCGATCATCCCGGCCGACGCCTTCAGTGCGGACACCCTGGGCACCGAGCGCGCCGGCAATGGCGTGCTGATCGACGATGGACTGGTGCTGACCATCGGCTATCTGATCACCGAGGCCGAAACGGTGTGGCTGCATCTGGGCGACGGCCACGTGGTCGAGGGCCATGCGCTGGGTTTCGATTTCGAAACCGGCTTCGGCCTGGTGCAGGCGCTCGGCCGCATCGACCTTGAGCCGCTGCCGCTCGGCTCTTCGGCAGCCGCAGCGGTCGGCGACCGCGTCGTGGTCGGCGGCGCCGGCGGGCGCACGCGATCGGTCGCCAGCCACATCGTGGCCAAGCAGGAGTTCGCCGGCTACTGGGAATACCTGCTGGACGAGGCGATCTTCAGCTATCCCGCGCATCCCAACTGGGGCGGTACCGCGCTGATCTCGACCCGCGGCGAGCTGATCGGCATCGGCTCTCTGCAGCTCGAGCGCGAACGCGACGGCCGGGCCGAGCATGTCAACATGATCGTGCCGATCGACCTGCTCAAGCCGGTGCTCGACGACATCAGGAAATTCGGCCGCGTCAACAAGCCGGCGCGGCCCTGGCTCGGCTTGTATACCCACGAGATCGAGAACAGGATCGTGGTGGTCGGCATCGCCGACAGAGGGCCGGCGGCGCGCGCCGAACTCAAGGCCGGCGACGTCATCCTCGCCGTCAGGGGCGAGAAGATCACGAGTCAGATCGGTTTCTACCGGAAACTCTGGTCACTCGGCTCCGCCGGCGTCGACGTGCCGCTCACCGTCTACCATGAAGGCGTCACCTTCGACGTGGTGCTGACCTCGACCGATCGCGCCAAACTCCTGAAGGCGCCGCGGCTGCACTGAAACGCAAGGACGGGCGCGATGAGCGAGGCGGTGGTGGACGACATCGTGGCCGTGCTGCCGCCATTGCTGCAATCGCTCGAGGCGCTCTCCTTCATTGCACGCCACCTCAATCCACGGGATTTCGGCCGCGTGATGGAGGCCGCCGATACGCCGGATCAGGCGTTGCAGGCGGCGCTCGCGCGCCTTTCGGACTGGCCGGAGGAATTCGCGCATTTGCGCGCGCCGCTGCAGACCGCGAGCGCTGCGGCGCTGGCGGCGTTCGAGGGATTGCGCGCCGTGCAAAACGGCAATGGCGACCTGATCGCGGTGTTTCGTGCGCTGCGCCATGCCCCGCGCGCGCAGGAGGCGCTGTATCCGCTGGCCGCGAGACTGCCGCCAGTTTCCAATTTCTTCCTCGATCCGCCATTGCGCGACGACGCCGGCCTGCTGGCGCGGCTGGCGCAGCCGGCAAATGATGGCACCGGCATCCATCATGACCACAACGAGCCCGGCAGCCGCGGCGGCTACTCGCTCTACGTTCCCGAATATTACACGCCCGACCGCGCCTGGCCGCTGGTGATGGCGCTGCATGGCGGCAGCGGCAACGGCCGCGGTTTTCTGTGGAGCTGGCTGCGCGATGCGCGCAGCCATGGCGCGATCCTGGTCGCGCCGACCGCGACCGGCAATACCTGGGCTCTGATGGGCGACGACACCGACTCCCCCACCCTCGCGCGCATCCTCGCTTCCGTGCAGGCGCGCTGGAACATCGACCCGACAAAACTGCTGCTGACCGGGATGAGCGACGGCGGCACCTTCTGTTACGTCAGCGGGCTCGAGAGCGCCTCGCCCTTCACCCACCTCGCCCCGGTTTCCGCCACCTTCCATCCGCTGATGGCGGAGCTGGCCGATGCCGAACGATTGCGCGGCCTGCCGGTCTATCTCGTGCACGGCAAGCTCGACTGGATGTTTCCGGTGCAGGTGGCGCGGCAGACCCGCGATCTGCTCTCGGCGGCAGGCGCCGATGTCACCTACCGCGAACTCGACGACCTCAGCCATACCTATCCGCGCGAGATCAATGTGGAGATATTGAACTGGCTGGGCGGGGAACGGTGATCGGCCATCGGCCATAAATATACCGTGATCCAGGCTCCGAACAGATCGCGCAAGCCAGGGAACCATCCCGGCCCGGCAACGTTGTTCGTTGTCATTGGAGGATTAGCCATGCGCATGTTTCTGGGAATGATTTTGGGGGCGCTGCTGCTGACCGCCGGAATTTACGTTTACGATTCATCGTCGACCTCCACGGTCGCGAATGGCCAGGCGGCATCGGCCAATCGAACCATCGTCAACTGGGACGTTGCGGCGACCGAATGGAACGGGCTGAAGAATCGTGCACAGGACGGCTGGGTCAAGCTGTCGTCGAAATAATCCCGGCAGTCTTCGACCAATTCGATGCGCCCTTGTCCCGGACGAGGGCGTTTTGCTGAATTCCGCTACTTTTTCGCCGCCTTGCGGGCGTCGGCGATGGCCTGATCGAACTGCGCCATGGTCAGGATACCCGGCACCCGGAATTTGCCGACGATGAAGGACGGCGTGCCCTTGAACCCGAAGGCCACCGCCTGATCGCCGTTGCGCTTGATGATGGCGTCGATCGCCTTGGCATTGGCGGCGAGGTCACGGTCGGCACGATCGAGGTCGATGCCGGCGCCGGCCAGCAGCTCGCGGACGCGCGGCGCGGTCAATTTCGAGGCGACGCCGATCAGCGCGTCATGCGCCTGGATGTATTTGTCCTGGTATTTGCTGGCCAGCGCCATCCGCGCGGCGATCACCGACACTTCGCCGAGAATCGGCCAGTCCTTGTGCACCAGGCGAACCTTGCCATCGCCCTGCACCACTTGCCGGAGCTCGGGGGCTATCTTGCGGCAATACGGGCAATTGTAATCGAAATACTCAACGATCGTGACGTCGCCATCGGGATTTCCGACCACCGGGATGTCAGGATCGCGCAGCACCAGGGCTTCCGTCAGCACCTTTTCGTCGCCCTGCGCCAAAGCCGATCCCAACCCGACGTCCGTGCCGAGCATGATCGCGCCAGCCCCGAGCAGGCCAAGCGCCTGACGCCGGGTCG
>CALROE020000544.1:0-3629 GCA_943369715.1 Bradyrhizobium ivorense | reverse complement strand
TGATCCCAAGGCGCGCCCCAGGCGCCAGATCGCCGGCAATGATATCGCGCTGCACCAGGCTGGCCGCGCGCTCGCTCAAGGTGTCCGAACCCGACACCTCCCCTGAACCGCTTTGCACCGCTGATGCCATGCTCCGTTCTACTTCAGGATCAGCTTGTTGAGATCGAGCTTGCTCTGCAGCATTTTCTGCGACGCCATGATGTCGATCCACCACGCCAGCTGCTCCGCTTTGAGAATCGGCTCCGACCGGTTCGGCGGCGTAGCCTTGACCAGTTCGATCGGCTGCTTGGTGAATTTTTGAATCGAGGCGGAGGCCTTTTCCCGGTCGTTGTTGACGATGGGAGCCGCTTCCGCAATTGCCGCGCGGAACTTCTTGATGGTATCGGGATTCTTCTCCGCCCATTCGCGCGAGGCGGCGTAGAAAATGATCGGTTCGGTCCGCGCGAGTTCGACAGCGTAGCGGGCACCGACCGAGCCTAGTCCGGCATTGGTCATCCGGGTCACGAACGGCTCAGCCGTCAGGACGGCATCCACACTGCCCGACTTCACGATATCCATCATGGTGGGGAACGTCACCTCGACAAAATTGACCTTCTTGGGATCAACGCCCTTCTCGACCAGCCATTTCACGAACAGGACATGCAGGAACGCGCCGAGCCCCGGTGCGCCGACCTTCTTGCCGATGAAGTCCTTTGGCTCGTTGATGACGATGCCATTGCGGACGAACGCGGTGATATTGCCGTTCGAGACCGGACTCATCACGCTCGCACCCGCGACCGCTACCAGGTCGAGGCCGCCGTCGGCCGCCTGCAGGAATACGGTAGAGGTGGGCCCGCCGATGTGGATCGAGTTGGAGAGGATCGCGGCCGGAATGTTCGAATTGATGCCAATCAACACCATTTCGGCATCGAGGCCATGCTTCTTGAAGATGCCTTCGTCAATCGCGACCATCGCGGAACCGCAGTCGGACGTCGCGGTGCAACCGATCTGGATTTTGGTCTGTGCTTGCGCAGGACCGGCAGCAAGAAGTGCCGCAAAACTCACTGCCGCCAGGAATCTGGTCATGGATCGCCTCCCGATTGCGATATTTTCCATCGCCTCTTGTTTATCGATATTTTTAATGATCATATATTTTGTGAAATCACAATAGGGAGATGGCGGTGAAACTTGCGACATTTCGATCTGGCGGCCGGGAAAAGATCGGTCTTGTCCACAGTGATGACTCGCGGCTGTTCGACCTGGCGGCAGCAGCGGACCGGGACGGCAAAAGCAATTCGGCCTTCGCATCGATGCTGTCGCTGATCGATGCCGGCTCCCCGGCCCTGGACCAGGCGCGGACGCTGTTTGACAAGAGCGGCAGGGATGAGAGCTTGTCCGAAAATGTCGCCACTAGCGAGATCCTGGCGCCGATCCCCGAGCCGCGGCAAATGCGCGACGGCATGTCGTTTCCGCTGCACATCCTGCAAGCCCCGCGCGGCCAGCTCAAGCTCGCGGCGCGCGCAAAGAACGACATGGCGGAGCTGGCGCGGATCGACGCCGAGCCGCTGGGCGAATTGCCCGAGGTCTACCGCAGGCAGCCGATCTATTACATCACCAACCGCTTCAGCGTGCGCGGCACCAACACGACGGTGAAGTGGCCGCGCTACAGCAAGGTGATGGATTATGAACTGGAGTTCGGTATCATCACGAAGAACAAGGGCGCCAATATCCCGGCCTCGAAGGCAGGGGACCACATCTTCGGCTACACCATCTTCAACGATTTTTCGGCGCGTGACGCCCAGCGCATCGAGATGGAAGGACGCCTCGGTCCGGCCAAGGGCAAGAGCTTCGACGGCGGCAACGTCTTGGGACCATGGATCGTCACGCCGGACGAGATCGGCGACCCCTACAAATTGAGAATGGAAGCCCGCGTCAACGGCAAGATGCGTTCTCAGGGCGTTACCGAGGGAATGCTGTTCTCGTTCGAGGAGATCATTGCGCACGTCAGCAAAGATGAAACCCTGATGCCTGGCGAGTTCATCGGGTCCGGCACCGTCGGCAACGGCTGCGGGCTTGAACTCGGCTGGTATCTCGAACACGGCGACAGCATCGAACTTGAGGTCGAAAAGATCGGAATCCTGAAAAACAAGGTCGAGCGGCAGGACGCCTGAGGCTTGATGCATCGATAAGAACCGTAAAACCTTCGAGGAAACGCCTATGGCCAGACGACTGATCGACATTTCCGTGCCCCTGCAGAACGACGTGCCGGCCGACCCGCCCGGCGGACATCCCACCATCCAGTACATCGATCACCAGCAGGGCCTGCCGCGCATGCTGCAGTTCTTCGACGGACTGAAGGCCGAGGATCTTCCGGACGGTCAAGGCTGGGCGGTCGAGCAAGTCCAGCTCTCCACCCACAACGGCACCCATCTCGATGCGCCCTGGCACTTTCACCCCACCATGAACCGCGGCGAGCGCTCGTGGACCATCGACGAAGTGCCGCTGGAATGGTGCCTGCAACCCGGCGTGAAACTGGATTTCCGCCATTTGCCGGACGGCTATGTCGCAACGGCAAAGGATGTCGAAAACGAGCTGAAGCGCATCGGCCACACGCTCTCGCCGCTGGAAATCGTCGTGGTCAACACCAGCGCCGGGACCAAATACGGCCGGCAGGATTACGTCACGTCAGGTTGCGGCATGGGCTATGAGGCGACGATGTATCTGCTCGAGCGCGGCGTGCGGCTGACCGGCATCGACGGCTGGAGCTGGGATGCGCCGTTCGTCTATACCGCGAAGAAATACGCGGAGACCAAGGACGCCAGTCTGATCTGGGAAGGCCACAAGGCCGGGCGGCACATCGGTTACTGCCATATCGAAAAGCTGCACAACCTCGAGCAATTGCCGTCGACCGGATTCACCGTGTCGTGTTTTCCGGTCAAGATCGAACGCGCCTCGGCGGGCTGGACCCGGGCGGTCGCCATCATCGACGGGTAGAGCTGTCGCTAACCAACGAGTTGCGGCAACCTTCGGAGTATTGCCGCGCTCGACGGGGCGGATTCGCCACCAGCTAGTCGCCGCCGTCGCCCGATCCTGCTTCGGCCAGTTCCTGCAGCGGCTCGGCATTGAGCACGACGATGGCCCCGTGTTCGAGGCGCACCCATTTGCGATCGGCCCAGACCCGCAACTGCTTGTTGATGCTTTCCCGGGTCATGCCGACCATTTCGCTGATTTCCTGCTGGGTTACGGCGATGGTCCGGCCACCAGGCGCCAGCTTGTGCTTTTCGGTCAGACGAAGGAGTGCACTGGCCAGCCGGCCCGGCAGGTTTTGCAGGATGATCTGCTCGACCTGTTCGCTGGTCCTGCGCAGCCGCATGCACAACAACTCGATGAACTTCATCGCCAGCTCCGGCTGGCTCTTCACGAACGGAATGAACTCGCGACGGTCGATGATAAACAGCTCGCAATTGGTGTTTGCCGTGGCGTCGGTGCTGCGTGGCTGCCTGTCAAGCACCGCCATCTCTCCGAAAATCTCTCCGGCGCCGATCAGGTTCAAGATCGCGCTGCGGCCGTCCGCGGAGGTGATGCTGATCTTCACGGTGCCGCTGATCACGGCAAACATGCTGGTGCCGGGATCGCCCTTGGAAAAGATC
>CALROE020000543.1:0-3629 GCA_943369715.1 Bradyrhizobium ivorense | reverse complement strand
GGCGCCCATGCTGGCGGTGACCGGGACGGCATCGGGCGCGAGGCCGATGCCGGCTTCGGCCAAACGACTGACGAAACGTTCGACCTGGTCACCGTTCGTCTCCGGCATGATCAGCACGAACTCCTCGCCGCCCCAGCGCACCAGTACATCCTGTCGGCGCGCCACGGCACGTATCGAGGCGACCGCCCGGCGCAGGACATCGTCGCCGACGCCATGCCCAAATCGGTCGTTCAACGATTTGAACCGATCGAGGTCGATGAACAGGACGCTGAGTGCGGTATTCTTGCGCTGCGAGATGGCGAACATGGCTTCGAGCATCCGCTCGCCGAACTTTCGCGTCGCCGCTCCGGTCAATCCGTCGCTTGCCGACTTTTCCACCAGACTGACGAGAAAGTTGAGCTGGCTGAGACTTGCGATGGTAGAAATTCCGGCAACCAGTAACAGCAGCAGCACGACCGCCATTGGCGAAGTCGTTGCGAACAGCTCTGACCACATGATGATGGGAAATACCGTTACAGGGACCAGCGAGGCAGCCAGCAGCACGCTCTCGCGTGCCGTCAGGGGAAAGATGGCCAGGATCGCCGCCAGGGCGATTGGCGAGAGCAGATAGCCTTGGGTTCCGAACAGCTGATAGGCGTGCGCCCCGGTATGGGACAGGACGAACAGGGCACCGAGGACCAATCCCGATGAAATCATCAACAGGGCCAAGACAGCGCCATAGACGCCGAACGGCCGAGACTCGAACCGGTGACCTCCGAGAATCCAGAAGGCGCCCGCGATGAACACCCGCTCGAGCCCCAACGCACCGCTAGCGGGCCAGGGCCAGCAGGCAAAATCCACGGCGATCCAGAGCAGGGAGAGGACGCTGAAAGCCCGCGATACGAATCGAACACGCGACAGGATCAGGCCGTAGCGTTCATGGCATATCTCGGGCGAATGGAGCCGCGCCGAAAGGAGATTGTCCCAACTCTGGGGTGTCGATGACATCGCGTTCAAAACCTTTTTTGCTTTCATGGGCCAGTAAAGCAAAGTCGAGCGGGAATTTTCTTGGCGCTTACCCTCGGACAATTTGTATCAATTGTACTTAATGACGAATTCCGGGGACTGGCCTTCCGGAAAACAGCGTTTATCGGGCGTTAAACGATGGAATGGGAGCTCAGCGGCCCTCGAATTTCGGCTCGCGCTTCTCCATGAAGGCCTTGATGCCTTCCTGCATGTCCTGGGTCTTGAACAGCGGCAGGAGTTGCAGATAGACGTGATGGACATGGTCCGGAAAGGTCTCGTTGAGTCCCATCCGCATCATCCGTTTGGCAGCCTGCACCGCCAGCGGCGCATTGGCCACGATCTCCCGCGCCACCGCGCGCGCCCGGCCCATCAACTCCGCATCCGGCACCACCTCGTTGGCGAGGCCCCAGTCGAGACATTCGCGCGCCGAGAGCGTCCGCCCGGTGAAGATCAATTCCGAGGCCCTGGCCCAGCCGATCATCCGCGGCAGCAGCCACGTGCCGCCGGACTCCGGTACCACACCGCGCTTGACGAAGGCCGCCGCGAGTTTCGCCGACTCCCCCATGATGCGGATGTCGCAGCCGAGCGCCGTATCCATGCCGTAGCCGGCCGCCCCGCCATTGACGGCGCAGATCGTCGGCTTGTCCATCGCATTCATCACGGTGGGTGGGGTATTGCGCAGATCCAGCGTCGTCTTCGACGACGCCGCGCTGAGCCCATCCCCGCTGCGCTCCTTGCGCAGATCGAGACCGGCGCAAAAAGCGCGCCCGTTGCCGGTGAGGATGACGCAACGCACCGCCGGATCCTCGTTGGCCCTGATCAAAAGACGTGTCAGATCGTTCAGCATCGGCCCGGAGATCGTATTCATGCGCTCCGGGGCATTGAGCGTGATGACCGCGATGCCCTCATCGAGCTCGTACAGGACTTCGTTGGATTCGGTCTGCTCGGCGCGTGCGGTCATGTTCATCGGAAGGGCGTCTCTTTCAGTCGATTTCGGCGTTGTTCACTGTGTTGGTCTCACGCGCATGCTGCCTTGCTATCGGACTTCTTTCAAGCTGTAGTCCGGCCAGGGCTGGAAACGTCCGCTGCAACCGGACGCCGCCAACATGAAACGGAAAACCCATGAGACCTGCCGGCAAAGGCCCGCTCGATTCGCTCTATTTTCATTATCCGCACTTCCCGGCGCGGCATGTCCCCGAGCTGGACGGCAGCGCGGCGCGTCACCCCGTCGTGATCGTCGGCGCCGGCCCGATCGGCATGACCGCGGCATTGGTGCTGGCGCGCTATGGAATCCGCAGCGTGCTGCTCGACCGCAAGGACACCTTTAACGACGGCAGCCGGGCGCTGTGCATCGCGCGGCCGAGCATGCATATCCTGGAGCGGATCGGGGCGGTCGCGCCGTTCCTCGACAAGGCGCTGGGCTGGCGCTTTGGCCGCAGCTATTACCGCGGCGAACAGATTTTCCGGCTCGAGATGCCGCATCCTCCGGGCGAAAAATACCTGCCGATGTACAATCTGCAGCAACAATACATCGAGCAATATCTGCACGACGCGGTCGCGGCCTGCGGTCTCGTCGACATGCGCTGGCAGAGCGAGTTCACCGGCATCGAGTGCGGCAATGACGGCGTGTCGCTCAGCATCGCCTCGCCGGCCGGCGACTATCGCCTCGATGCCGATTATGTGCTCGCCGCCGATGGCGCGCGCTCGCCGGTTCGCACCCAGCTCGGCCTGCGCATGAAGGGCGAGAACTACGAAGGCAAATACGTCATCGCGGATATCCGGATGGATCACGACTTTCCGACCGAGCGCCGCGCCTTCTTCGAGCCCAGCGGCAATCCCGGCGGCACCGTGCTGATCCACAAGCAGCCCGAAAATATCTGGCGGGTGGACTATCAGCTCCGCGAGGGCGAGAGCGAGGAAGCGGCCTTGCTCGAGGAAAATATCCGCGCCCGCGTCGGCGCCATCCTCGGGGATATCGGCCACACCAAACCATGGGAGCTGGAATGGTGGAGCATCTATTCCGCCAACACGCTGTGCCTCGATGACTACCGGCATGGCCGGGTGTTCTTCATCGGCGATGCCGCCCATATCGTGCCGATTTTCGGCGTGCGCGGCCTCAACAATGGCCTGGCCGACGCCGACAATCTCGGCTGGAAGCTCGCGGCCGTGCTCAACGGCGAGGCCGACGAAAAGCTGCTCGACAGCTATTCGCCGGAGCGGCGCGGCGCCACGCTGGACGTGTTCGCCAATGCCACCAAGAGCACCCGCTTCATGACCCCGCCGACGCGGGGCTGGCGGCTGGCCCGCGAAGCAGCCCTCTCGCTCAGCCTGAAACACGAATTTCCGCGCGGCCTTGCCAATCCCCGGCAGATGCAGCCCTACACCTATTCGGAAAGTCCGCTGACGCCCTGGCCGGTGCGCGACGCGGAGTTTGCCGGCGGACCGGCCAGCGGCAGCTTTCCGCCGAACGTAAAGCTGGCCGGCGGCGGGTTTCTGCTGGATCGCGCCGGCGACGGCATGACGGCGATCCTGTTTTGCGACGGTTCGCCAGATGCCGAACAGGCCGCCCTCGTTGCTCAGCTTGGCCAACTCGACCGGCGGTTCGTGGCACTGCTGGTTGCGCT
>CALROE020000542.1:0-3633 GCA_943369715.1 Bradyrhizobium ivorense | reverse complement strand
CACCGAAGGAAATGGTCGGCCGCAGCACGGATGAGTTCATCCAAGCTGACGACCTCGACAATGCCCGCGCGGAAATGCGCGCGGCGCGGCGCGGACGAAATTCGCGGAACTTCGATACGCGGTTCGTCCATAAGGACGGGCGAATCGTGACGTTGTCGTGGGCGGGGACGTGGTCGGAGCCGGTCAAGCGGTATTTTTCCGTTGGCCGCGACATGACCGAAAGCCGGCTGGCACAGGAAACGCTGCGCGAAAGCGAACAACTGGCGCGCGGCATCATCGATACCGCGCTCGACGCCTTCGTCCAGCTCGACGGGAGCGGCCGGGTCCGAAACTGGAATTCCCAGGCGGAAAAAATCTTCGGCTGGTCGCATGATGAAGCGCTGGGACGAGAGCTCAGCGAACTGATCATTCCGGAAATCCACCGTGCCGGTCACGCGTCAGGCATGGCGCGCTTCCTGCGCACCGGAGAGGACCAAATCCGCGGACGCCGTTTCGAGACCGACGCGATGCGACGCGACGGCAGAGAGATCAAGGTCGAGTTGAGCATCACCGCGCTGAGGCGCCGCGACGGGGTCGTGTTCAATGGATTCGTACGCGACCTGACCGACAAGATCGCGGCGGAGGACCGGATTCGGCAGGCCGAAAAAATGGAAGCCGTCGGCCAGCTCACCGGCGGCATTGCCCATGACTTCAACAATATCCTGACGGTCATCACCGGAACCATCGAAATTCTGGCCGAAGCCGTCGAGAAGGACCCGCAGCTCGCCGCCATCACCCGGATGATCGACGAGGCCGCGGCACGGGGCGCGGATCTGACCCAGCATCTGCTGGCATTCGCGCGCAAGCAGCCGCTGCAGCCGCGGGAGACCGACGTCAATACGCTGATCATCGACACCGCCAAGCTGCTGCGGCCCACGCTGGGCGAGCAGATCGAGATCGAATCGGTGTTTGAGGACGAAATATGCATGGCGACCGTCGATCCCAGTCAGCTGGCGACCGCCATTCTCAATCTCGCGCTCAACTCCCGCGACGCGATGCCCAATGGCGGCAAGCTCATCGTCGAAACCAGCATGGCCTTTCTCGACGAAAGCTACGCCAGCATGCAAGGCGACGTGCGGCCCGGACGCTACGCGCTGATTGCCGTGAGCGACACCGGAACCGGGATTCCCGCCGCCATACTCGACAAGGTGTTCAACCCGTTCTTTACGTCAAAGGGCCCCGGCAAAGGCACCGGTCTCGGCCTCAGCATGGTCTATGGTTTCGTGAAGCAGTCGGCCGGCCACATCGTGATCTACAGCGAGGAGGGCCACGGCACCACGATCAAGATGTATCTGCCGCCGGGCACCGGAACCCTGTCGGCGGCCGAAGCCGCGATCACGGCGGCCGTTGAGGGCGGCCATGAAACCATCCTTGTCGTTGAAGACGACAAGCTGGTCAGGGATTATGTGCTGACCCAGCTGCATTCGCTGGGCTATGTCACGCTGGATGCGGCCAATGCGGCGGAAGCGCTTGCTTTCGTCGCTGCCGGCAAGGACTTCGATCTGCTTTTCACCGACGTGATCATGCCCGGCGCAATGAACGGCCGCCAGCTTGCCGACGAGGTGCAGCAAGCCAGGCCCGGGCTCAAGGTGCTGTTTACATCGGGCTACACCGAAAACGCGATCATCCATCACGGCCGGCTCGACTCCGGAGTCCTGCTGCTCGCCAAGCCCTATCGCAAGTCGGATTTGGCCGCGATGATCCGCAAGGCGCTCGCCGCTTAGCCCTAGACGTCATCCCTGCGAACGCCGGGGCCTCCCGTTTAGGCAAGGTGTCAGACGGCTTACTTCACCACGATCATCGGTGGCTATGGGTCCCTGCGAACGGAGGGACGACGCAGAGACATTGACGCGCCGGTTCAGGAGCCGCGCGCGGCGGTCATCACGATTCGAATGAGATCGGCCGCATTCCTGGCGCCGAGCTTCTTCATGATGTTGGCGCGATGATCTTCGATGGTGCGCGAGCTGATTCCAAGATGGCGCCCGGCTTCCTTGTTGGAGGCGCCCGACGTGAATTGCTCGAGCACCTCGCGTTCGCGCCGCGTCAACGGCTCACGTCCCGGAAAATGCAGCGACGCGGTTCGTGAGGCGGAGTTTTCTGCCTGTCGGCGTGCATATGCCCCGATCGCTTCGTCGAGCCGGGCCACGATTTC
The DNA here is from genome assembly GCA_943369715.1 of Bradyrhizobium ivorense. Taxonomy (GTDB): domain Bacteria; phylum Pseudomonadota; class Alphaproteobacteria; order Rhizobiales; family Xanthobacteraceae; genus Bradyrhizobium; species Bradyrhizobium ivorense_A. The sequence goes on along the minus strand of CALROE020000542.1, from coordinate 1,442 downwards.
GCTGCCGCGGAACGGTTTTTCGATGAAATCCAGCGCGCCATTCTTGATCGCGCTGACCGCCATGGCGATGTCGCCCTGGCCGGAGATCATGAAGATCGGCGCGGGATAGTCCTCGCCTGAAAGCTCCTTCAGGATGTCGAGGCCGGATTTGCCGGGAATATTCACGTCGAGCAGGATGCAGGCTGGAGTTCGCGTCCGCGCCACAGCCAGCAGCGCGGCGCCGTCAGCAAAGCAAATCACCTTATAGCCGCCCGCCGACAACACCATCGAGAGGGTGTCGCGGACGGCGGGGTCGTCGTCGACCACGAAGATCTCGCGTTGGGAAGCAGAATTCTCAGCCATGCGTCTGTCCATCGACAGTGAAAAAACACGCCCATTCGCCGCACGATACTGCGCCTAATGCAGATTCGAGCCCAGCCGTATTTGTACGGGACGCGGTCTTAACGCACAAGTAGCGCCGCGGGCATAAAAATGCATGCAGGAGAGCAATCATGCAGGCAGCAACTGACGGCAGGGTTCCGGCCCCGTCCAGCGACCGGAATGACAGCCACCATTCGATCGTTTCGGAGCTGGTTTCGCTGATCGAGCACGTCCAGTCCGGCATGAAGCAGCTCGAAGCCGCCATCGCCAGGGAATCCGCTCCCGGCAACCAGGATACTGCCGGCAACGTTTTCGTCCTGGATGACGTCACCCCCCGCTACGCGAAGGTGAACGCAGCGCTGAACGCCTGCAATGCCGGCCTTGGCATTGCCCTTCGCCATATGCTGGATACCAGGGCACCCAGACACCAGGCCGGCGAATTCCCGGCGAGCGATCGCCGGCCGGTTCGCCTGATCAATCACGCCTGAAGTGCCTGATTCGGCTTTTTAAGGCCGTGCCGCGGAAACTTGCGATGCCGATCCCTCTAAGGGCTATCTGTGGTGTCCAACGGCCTGCTCGCGATCGCTCGCGTTCGGGACCGGTGCTGCGCCGCTAAGGCAGCGAGGTCGATCCCGTCCGTGCGGGCATCGCGGCAAGCCCACCGCGGTCCCGCCCTCAGGCGCCGATAAGCGCATCCGTTGACATGGCGTTCGCCCGCTTCTTCTTGTTCTTCCCCTTCAGGAAGGACACGTCGATCTCGGCGCCGTTGACGCGCACCAGTTCGCAACGCCGATAGGCGAGGCCGGTCGACGACAACAGCAGAAAGAACTCCTTGAGATTGAGCCCCTGAATCGAGCCTTCCACGGTCAGTATGGCGTCATTGTCGGAGATGGCGTTGAGCAGGCAATCGCGTCGCCAGGTCCCGTCGATGCCCATGATGCAGACACCGTAGCCACGGCTGAACGTCACGCGCTCCGGTGCTTTTGCATCATCGACCATTCGTCAACGCCCCGCCATCGCAGCGAACTTCGGCGCCGCTGCGCTCGCGACCGGCAGCTTTGCCGGCGTCGCACCTGCGGCAT
>CALROE020000541.1:0-3634 GCA_943369715.1 Bradyrhizobium ivorense | reverse complement strand
AATGCCAACGGCGACATTTTTGGCGGCTGGCTGCTCAGCCAGATGGATGTCGGCGGCGGCGTGTTCGCGTCCAAGGTCGCAAAATCGCGCACCGTGACGGTGGCGATCGAGGCGATGAATTTTCGTAAAGCGGTTTACGTCGGCGATCTCGTGTCGGTTCACGCCAATCTGGTCCGCGTCGGCCGCACCTCGATCACCGTCCATCTCGAAGCCTGGGTGCTGCGCCGCAAGGAGATGCAGTCGATCCTGGTGACCGACGGCAATTTTACCTACGTCTCGATCGATGATCACGGCCAGCCGCAGGTCATCCAGCGCGACGAGCCGCCGGTTTCGGCGTAAGGGCGGGACCTGCTCACGTCATCTCTTGCGCGCCACGATGTAGGGGCGGGCGCCGTTGCCCTTGGTCGCGTGGTTTTCAGTAGCGCTGATCTCGAAGCCTGCGGCAGATATGGACTGGCTCAACTCCGCCGCCCGGAAGACGCTGACATAGGGTGCTTTTCCGATCGCGCGCATCGCCGGCAACAAGGCAAACCGGATGAGTGGGTTCATATCCCCGAGGCAGGGTGTCTTGGAGATGAACAAGCCCTCCGCTGCAAGCAGGGCATGGATGCGGTTCAACGTGCCCGGCAAATCGCGGACCAGATGGAGATAGTTGAACGCCAGAACTGCATCAAATTGCCCGTCCAGCGCCTCTGCGGTCGCGGTGCGGAAGACAAGCGCCGGGACAGGACGGGCGGCGTGTTTCTCTTCGGCAATCGCGATCATTTCAGCGGAGATATCCGTCGCAAGATAGCTTTGCACGCCGCCTGCAAGCCGCAGCGCCGTTGTCCCTGTTCCGCAGCCCAATTCCAACACCCGGTCGGCTGGTCCCAGCAGGGCAAGGGTCCGCTCCAGCGAGCGCTCATACCCGGCCTGATCCGAAATCTTGGCAGCGGCGTACTTCCGTGAAGTCCGGTCCCAGAAACGGGCGTCACTCGCGGTGCTCATAGTGGGGGGTCCTTTGTATCAGGAGCGAACATATGCGCAGAAGCGTAAACTGTCGAAGTTTGTTGTCATGAAATATGCAAATCGCGCCGGATCCCGGCGCATCATAACGCCTGCATCTCCCCCTTGGCCCAGAATTCGCGCAGCTTGAACTTCTGGATCTTTCCCGATCCGGTCAGCGGAAAAGCCTCGACCACGAACCAGTGCCGCGGCGTCTTGTGATGGGCGAGCGAGGCACGCATGTAGGCCGACAGTTCCTCCGCGTCGACGACGGCGCCGGGCGCGGGACGGATGAAGGCGGCGACCTCCTCGCCCCATTTTTCATGCGGCAGCCCGACCACCGCGACTTCACTGACCTTGGGGTGACGAAACAGCAATTCCTCGAGCTCGCGCGGATAGATATTCTCGCCGCCGCGGATGATCATGTCCTTCAGCCGCCCCTCGACCGTGCAATAGCCGCGCGCGTCCATCGCGCAGAGATCGCCGGTGTGCAGCCAGCCCTCGGAATCGATCGCGGCGGCGGTCGCCTCGGGCATTTCGAAATAGCCGAGCATGATGTGATAGCCGCGGGTGCAGAACTCGCCGATCTCCCCGATCGCGCAGGTCTTGCCGGTATCGGGATTGACGATCTTGGTTTCCATGTTGGGCAGCGGCAGGCCGATGGTGCCGGCCTTGTCCTCGATGGTGTCGGTGGTCCTGGTCTGGGCCGCCACCGGCGAGCATTCGGTCTGCCCGAACACGATGGTGAAGGGCGCTCCCAGTTTCTGCTCGAACAACGCAACGAGGGCCGCCGGCACGGTCGAGCCGCCTGAACAGATCGCCTTGACCGACTTGAGGTCGGTCGATGCGAAGGAGGGATGTTCGAGCATTGCCACCAGCATGGTCGGCACGCCGACCATCGCATTGCCGCGATAGGTCTCGAACATCTCGAGCACGAGGCCCGGCTCGAACGCCTCCAGCAGCACCTGGGTCGCCGCCTTGGACACCGCGCCGAGCACGCAGCAGACGCAGCCGCCGGTATGGAACAGCGGCATGGTGGTGATGAAGACGTCGCCCGGGTCGATGCCCATGCGCTCGGCCGTGTCGGCGCCGTTGTTGGCAAGGCCGCGATGATGCAGCAGCGCGCCTTTCGGAAAGCCCGTGGTACCCGAGGTATACTGGATCATCACGGGATCGCCGGGTTGGACGTCGGGAAGCGCGATGTCGTCGTCGCCGGCGGCGATGAAGGTCGCCCAGTCGTCGAAGCAGATGATCTCGCGTAGCTCCGGGCAGCGCGGCGCGACCTCGCGTACGGTCTGAAGCATCGGATTGCCGCGGAAGGCATTGACCACGAACACGCCGGCCGAGCGGGACTGCTTCAGCACATATTCAACTTCGTTGGCCCTGAAGCCGGGATTGACGGTGACCAGCACCATGCCGGCGAGCCCGGCCCCGAATTCCAGCATGATCCATTCGGGCAGGTTCTGCGCCCAGACCGCGATCCGTTCGCCCGGCTTGAAGCGGCTGAGCAGAGCGCGCGCGGTCCGTTGCGCCTCGCTGTAGAGTTCGGAATAGGTCCACTGGCGGCGCAGCGCCGGATCGGGGAGGCCTGATATCAGCGCGATCCGGTCCGGTGCCGATTTCGCTGCCTGTTCGAGCAAGCGGCCGAGCGTGATATCGCGCACGGCGGGAGTAGTCGGTCCCGCCATGTAGGATTCCGTCAAAGCCGATTCTATCAAGGTCATGGGTCGCCTCCCGGTGCCGGCCTTCGCCGGCGATTGACCCCACTATGGCATTCGGCGTTGGCCGTTGCAGCCGTATGGCAAAAGATTCTTCAGGCTTTATCCTGCCGGCGGCGATTGACGCATTGTTTGGTCCGCTGATAGTGCGGGCAGAGAACCGCGCGAGCCCAACGCGCCCGACGGAAGTGAAAATGGAAGCGACAATGCAGCACATGCAGGTGACGGCGGCTGGCTACGACTTCGGGGCGGCCCATGCCGCCATGCGCCGGCTGGTCGACGGCAACATCCTGTCCGGGGTGTCGTCCGCGGTACTGGTCGGCCGGGATCTGGTGGATGTGAATTATACCGGATGGGCCGACAAGGAAGCGCAGGTCCCGTTGCGATCGGATCATGTGTTCCGGGTGTTCTCCAATACCAAGCTGATTACCTCCTGCGCAGCACTATTGCTGTTCGAGGAAGGCCGTTTCCAGCTCGACGACGCGATCGAGAAGTTCATTCCGCAACTTGGAAACCGCAGGGTGCTGCGCCCGGGCGCGAAATCGCTTGACGATACCGAGCCGGCGAGGGGATCGATCACCATTCGCCAGTTGCTGAGTCACAGCTCGGGACTGAGCTACGGCCTGTTCGATCCAGGCTCCGTGATATTCAAGGCGTATCAGGAGCGCAAGGTTCTCAACCCCAGCAAGCCGCTGGCGGACATGATCGACACGCTGGCGGAGTTGCCGCTGGTCTATCACCCCGGCACGTCATGGGAGTACTCGGTCGCGACCGACGTGGTGGGGCGGCTGGTGGAAGTCGTCAGCGGGCAGGCATTCGACAGCTTCATTCAGGCGCGGATTCTGGCTCCGCTCGGCATGGTCGACACCGCCTTCATGGTGCCGGAGAAAGACCGCAGCCGTCTTGCTGCCTATTACGCCGGGGCGGATTTG
>CALROE020000540.1:0-3637 GCA_943369715.1 Bradyrhizobium ivorense | reverse complement strand
GTGCGTCAGGTTGAGCCCGCCCCGCCCGGCCATCAGAAATTTTCGGCCGGCCGACGGCATCGCGTCATAGACCGTGACGCCGGCGCCGCCTCGCGCCAGCGCCTCGGCCGCCATCAGGCCGGCGGGGCCGGCGCCGATGACGGCGACCTGAGTATTGGATGGTGAAGTCATGCGCGAGTGTAGGCCGGATTCGCCGGCCGCCATAACAGCCGTCATTCGGGCCATTAGGGTGGAACGTCATTCCGGGGCACGCGTCTTCGCGTGAACCCGGACTCTCGAGATTCCGGGTTCGATGCTGCGCATCGCCCCGGAATGGCGGGCTAAAGCTTGATCCCGGCCCTTGCGGCGGCCTGGCCGACATATTTCTGGGTCTGCTCGAATGCACCCTGCAACGCCCTCGCCTTCGACATGTCGCTGATGTCAGCGAAATGCGCTGCCACCGCATCCGGAGTCCAGTCGGCTTGCGCCAGGTTGATGCCCTCGCTTTCCATGACCTTGATCACCGCGAAAGAGCCTGCGCCCGCGCCCATGATGGTGCGGGTCGGCGCGTCCTCGCTGAGCAGGAACTCGACTGCCGGGGTGATCGCCTCCGGCCGCATCAGGCCGAGCGCCTGCGGCGGCAGCAATTCCTCGGTCATCCTTGTCGCCGCGGTCGGCGAGATGGTGTTGACGCGGATGTTGTTCTTGCGGCCCTCCTCGGCCAGCACGTTCATCAGTCCGACCATGCCGGCTTTGGCGGCGCCGTAATTGGCCTGGCCGAAATTGCCGTACAGGCCCGACGACGAGGTGGTGATGACGATGCGGCCGTAATTGCGCTCGCGCATGCCGTCCCACACCGCCTTGCAGCAATAGAAGGTGCCGGTGAGATGCACGTCGATCACCTTGGCAAAATCGGCGATCTCCATCTTGGAAAACGACTTGTCCCGCAAAATGCCGGCATTGGCGCAGAGCAGATCGACGCTGCCCCATTCACCGGTGGCGCGGGCGACCATCGCCTTGACCTGCTCGTAGTTCGATACGTCAGCGCCGTCGGCCATCGCGGTGCCGCCCGCCTTGCGGATTTCCTCGACCACGGTTTCGGCCGGGGTCAGCGAACCGCCGGTGCCGTCGCGGGCGCCGCCGAAATCATTGACCACGACCTTGGCGCCGCGGCTCGCCAGTCCAAGCGCATGCGCCCGTCCCAGACCATTGCCCGCGCCGGTCACGATGGCGACGCGTCCGTCAAACCTGATTGTCATGTGTAGAATTCCTGAAAGTGGGTTCTTCCGTCATGCCCGGCCTCGTGCCGGGCATCCACGTCTTTGCCAATCGCTGCATAGCAACACGTGGATGGCCGGGACAAGCCCGGCCATGACGGTGGTTACTAGGCGAAATAGATCAAGCCGATCCAGTCGGCCACCAGCGCGGGCTTCGTCTCTCCCTCGATCTCGACCGTCACATTGGTGCGCGACAGCAGTTCCGTGGGCTTGCGCAAGGTCGCTTCGGTCAGCGTGAAGCGGCCACGAACGCGCGAGCCGGCGCGGACCGGCGACAGGAAGCGCAGTTTGTCAAAACCGTAATTGACGCCCATCGTGGTGCCCTCGATCACAGGCATGACCTCGTAGGACATGATGGACAGCAGCGACATCGTCAGAAAGCCGTGCGCCACCGTGTTGCCGAACGCGGTTTCGCGCCTGGCGCGCTCGGGATCGACATGGATGAACTGGTGATCCTCGATCACGTCGGCATAGACGTTGATCCTGTTCTGATCGACCAGATGCCATGATGACACCCCGACCTCATGGCCGACCATCTTCATGTAGGCATCCAGCGGGATCGGCGGCTTTTTCCAGACTTCATTCATTCGTCAGTTCTCCGCCGATCCAGCCGGCATTACCTTCTTCAGCTCAGGAAAATCCTCTTCGCGGAATTCGACGCCACGCAGCGAATCCTCGCGATCATTGTCATGCTCCAGCCGGCGCAGTTGCACGCGGCGGATCTTGCCGGAAATCGTCTTCGGCAGCTCGGTCACCAGTTCGATGCGCCGGATACGCTTGAATGGCGCCAGCCTTGTGTGCAGGTGCCGGAAGATCGACAGCGCGGTTTCCGCCGATCGTTCCTTGCCCGCCACCAGCAGCACATAGGCTTTCGGGATCGCCAGCCGGATCGGATCGGGGCTGGGAACCACGGCGGCCTCGGCGACCGATTCGTGCTCCAGCAGGATGCTTTCGAGTTCGAACGGACTGATCCGGTAATCCGATGATTTGAATACGTCGTCGGAGCGGCCGACAAAGGTGAGATAGCCCTCGTCGTCGGCGAACACCACGTCGCCGCTGCGATAGAGCGCGCCGTCGGCGCCGGAGAGTTTGCCGACGTCGCCCTGGTAGCCCTGCATCAGGCCGGCGGGCCTTTCAGCGCCGAGCACGAGCGTCACCTCTCCCTCCATCGCCAGCTGCCCATCGATATCGGTGACCTGAACGCGATAGCCGGGCAGCGGGCGGCCCATCGATCCGACTTTTACCTTTTGCCCCGGCGAATTTCCCGCCAGGGCCGTGGTTTCAGTCTGGCCGTAGCCGTCGCGGATGGTCAGCCCCCACGCTGCGCGCACCTGGTCGATCACTTCGGGATTGAGCGGTTCGCCGGCGCCGCAGACTTCGCGCAGCGATACCTTGAAGGTGGCGAGCTTCTCCTGGATGAACAGCCGCCACACCGTCGGCGGCGCGCAAAGCGTGGTGACGCCGCAGCGTCCGATGGTTGCGAGCAACCCCTTGGCGTCGAACCGCGGCTGATTGACCACGAACACCGTGGCGCCGGCATTCCACGGCGCGAAGAAGCAGCTCCAGGCATGCTTGGCCCAGCCCGGCGAGGAGATATTCAGATGCACGTCGCCGGGCTGCAGCCCGAGCCAGTACATGGTCGAGAGGCCGCCGACGGGATAGCTGCGCTGGCTGTGCCGCACCAGCTTTGGTTTTGCGGTCGTGCCCGAGGTGAAATACAGCAGCATCGGGTCCTCGGCCTTTGTCGGCCCATCAGGGGCAAACGCTTCCGGAAACTCCGCGGCCTGCTCATACGGCAGCCAGCCCTCTTGCTTCGACGACGCGTTGACGACGATGCGGACCAGATCGTTGCCGCCCAGCCCCGCAAACTTCGCGACCTGGTCCTGCGTCGCCACCACGATTTTGGCGCGGCCGCGATCGAGTCGGTCGCGCAGTTCGTCCGGCGTCAGCAGCGTAGTGGCGGGAATCACCACCACACCGAGCTTCATCGCCGCCAGCATGGTCTCCCATAACGGAATGACATTGCCGAGCAGCAGCAGCAGGTGATCGCCGCGCTTCAATCCCTGCGCGCGCAGGAAGTTTGCCACCTGGTTGGAGCGGCGCGACAGCGCCTCGAACGAGAGCCTGGTCTCGCGGTTGCTGCCGGCGTCGACAATCCACAGGGCCGGACGGTCCTTGCTGTCGGCATTGCGAGCCAGTTCGGCGTCGAACCAGTCCAGCGCCCAGTTGAACGGCACCGGATCCGGCCAGCGGAAATCTCTTACGGCCGCATCGTAGTCGGTGCGATGCTCGAGCAGGAAGGAACGCGCGTCCTGGAAGGTTGTCATGTTGATGGCCTACGTTGTCGTCATTGCGAGGAGCGAAGCGACGAAGCAATCCAG
>CALROE020000539.1:0-3656 GCA_943369715.1 Bradyrhizobium ivorense | reverse complement strand
TGATGATCTTCCAGTAGCCGCCGCCGGCGAGCTTCTTGAATTTGACCAGCGCGAAATCGGGCTCGATGCCGGTGGTGTCGCAATCCATCACGAGGCCGATGGTGCCGGTCGGCGCCACCACGGTGGTCTGCGCGTTGCGGTAGCCGTGGAGTTCGCCGAGTTCCAGCGCCTGGTCCCAGGCGTATTTGGCGCGCTCGACGATCTCGGTCTGCGGCACGCTGGCGTAATCCAGCGGCACCGGGTTGACCGCGATGCCCTCATAGCCGCGGCTTTCGCCGTGGGCGGCGCGGCGGTGGTTGCGGATCACCCGCAGCATGTGGCCGGCGTTCTTCTTGTAGCCGGGGAAGGGGCCGAGCTCCCTGGCCATCTCCGCCGAGGTGGCGTAGCTGGTGCCGGTCATGATCGCGGACAGCGCGCCGCACAGCGCGCGGCCTTCCTTTGAGTCGTAGGACAGACCCATGGTCATCAGCAGGCCGCCGATATTGGCGAAGCCGAGGCCGAGGGTGCGGAATTCGTAGGACAGTTCCGCGATCGCCCTGGACGGGAACTGCGCCATCATCACGGAGATTTCGAGCACCACGGTCCAGAGCCGGCAGAGATGCTCGTAGCCCGCGACGTCGAACTGCTTGGTCGAGGTGTTGTAGAAGGTGATGAGGTTGGCGGAGGCCAGGTTGCAGGCGGTGTCGTCCAGGAACATGTATTCCGAGCACGGATTGGAGGCGCGGATGTCGCCGGACGCCTTGCAGGTGTGCCAGTCGTTCATGGTGGTGTTGAAGTGCAGGCCGGGATCGGCCGAGGCCCAGGCGGCGTGGCCGATTTTCTCCCAGAGGTCGCGGGCCTTCAGCGTCTTCGTCACCTTCTTGCTGGTGCGGCCGATCAGGCTCCAGTCGCCGTCGGTTTCCACCGCGCGGAGGAAATCATCCTTCAGCGAGACCGAGTTGTTGGAGTTCTGGCCCGACACCGTGAGGTAGGCCTCGGAATCCCAGTCGGTGTCGTAGACCGGAAAATCGATCTCCTTGTAGCCCTGTTTTGCAAATTGAATGACGCGCTTGATCATGCCGTCGGCGACCATGGCGCGGCGCGCGAGTTTGATCTCGCGGCGCAAAGCGGGGTTCTTCTCGGGGTCGAAGCAGTCGTCGCCGGAGCCTTCGCAATTGACGCAGGCCTTCAGCACGGCCTTGAGGTGGCGCTGGTTGAGCTTGGAGCCGGTGACGAGGGCGGCGACCTTCTGCTCCTCCTTCACCTTCCAGTCGATATAGGCCTCGATGTCGGGGTGGTCGGCGTCGACCACCACCATCTTGGCGGCGCGCCGCGTGGTGCCGCCGGACTTGATCGCGCCGGCGGCGCGGTCGCCGATCTTGAGGAAGCTCATCAGGCCGCTCGAACGGCCGCCGCCGGACAGGCGTTCGCCTTCGCCGCGCAGGCGGGAGAAGTTGGAGCCGGTGCCGGAGCCGTATTTGAACAGGCGCGCCTCGCGCACCCAGAGATCCATGATGCCGCCCTCGTTGACGAGGTCGTCGCTGACGCCCTGGATGAAGCAGGCATGCGGCTGCGGATGCTCGTAGGACGATTTCGATTTCGTCAATTTGCCGGTGAAGGGATCGACGTAATAATGGCCCTGGCCGGGACCGTCGACGCCGTAGGCCCAGTGCAGGCCGGTGTTGAACCACTGCGGCGAATTCGGCGCGACCATCTGCCTGGCGAGCATGTAGCGCAGTTCGTCATTGAAGGTGCGGGCGTCTTCCTCTGAAGTGAAGTAGCCGCCCTTCCAGCCCCAATAGGTCCAGCAGCCGGACAGGCGGTCGAACACCTGCTTGGCGGAGAGTTCGCTGACATAGCGCTCGGATTCGGGCAGGCTCGCCAGCGCCTCGGTGTCGGGCACCGAACGCCACAGCCAGGACGGCACGGTCTCTTCCTCGACCTTCTTCAGGCGGGCGGCGACGCCGGCCTTGCGAAAATACTTCTGCGCCAGCACGTCGGAGGCGACCTGCGACCAGAACTCCGGCACCTCGACGTTTTCGAGGCGGAACACCACCGAGCCGTCGGGGTTGCGGATCTCGGATGTCGTCAATCTGAAATCGATGCCGGTGTAAGGTGACTGGCCCTGGGTGGTGTTGCGTCGTTCGATTCGCATGATCGTGCCCCGTCTTCTTGTCTGTAACCGGACCCGCGTTGCACCGCGGCCGGGTGTTGTGTTCCTCGAGCGAACCCCTGAGCCCACGGTTGCCCCGTGTCCAAACGTCCGCAGCTCAGCCGGTAGGCCCGGCCCTGTCTCTTTCAACGCCCCAACACTCGAACCGCAGGCCATTGTTGGCCCATTCTTGTCGTTCCGAAAGCCCGGAATTCCGCGAGGAATTCCCGAGGATTTTGGGCAAGCAAGCCCGTCACCCGTGCCTTGTACGGCGCTCGGAATGGTCGATTTGGAACCCTGTCAGGGAGCGTTCGGCGGGACCAAAAACCACCCGGCACCGAACGATCCAAAACTAGGCCGACTCCATCGCGCCCGTCAAGGATTAGTACGAGTTCCTGAATCAAACACTAAATATGGTGCGAATTGGGGAAAACCAGCGGGCGCCGACCCTTCTGATCTGGCCCAAGTATCAGTGAGTCCTGAGAGATTCCCAAGCGAAAATATTTGTTACCGAGCGGCGGATTTCGAGTTCGCCCCACTGTTCACAGGGCAACTATATTTTGTGCCCTGTGGGGTGTTTAGGGGTTGCTCCGGGAAGACTCACGTAGGGCTACGGACGGTGAGGGCAGGCATGTCCGCCGGCCGATGGTCAGAAGCGGCCATTGCCTGCAAGGTGCCGCCGATTCTCGCCCGGCAGCTCACCCCAGAAGTCACGACATGACCGACTCAAAACCGACGCCGGCGCGTGGCGCCATCACGCCGGCCGGCCTGATGTTCCTCGCCATCACCTCGGTGGGCTGGGGATTCAACTGGCCGGTGACGAAATACCTGTTGAGCGAGCTGCCGCCGCTGACCATGCGCGGCGGCGCCGGCGTGATCGGGGCCTTGCTGCTGGCGGCGATGGCAGTCTTCTCCGGCCAGAGCCTGCATGTGCCGCGCGCGCTGTGGCCGCGGCTGGTGCTGGCGGCGATGCTCAACGTCGCGCTGTGGATGGCGCTGATGGGGCTGGCGCTGCTGTGGCTGCCGGCCAGCGAGGCCGCGCTGATCGCCTACACCATGCCGATCTGGGCCTCGATGCTGGCCTGGCCGGTGCTCGGCGAGCGGCCCAACCTGTTGCGGGTGATTTCGCTGGTCATGGCGTTCGCGGGCCTGGCCTCCATCATGGGCGGCAACGGCTTTGCCGCCAGCGTGGAAAAGCTGCCGGGCATCATCATGGCGCTCGGCGGCGCGCTCGGCTTTGCCGTCGGCACCGTGCTGGCGAAGAAGCTGCCGCTCAATCTGCCGCCGCTGTCGGCCGCCGCCTGGCAGATCGGCATCGGCTGTCTTCCCGTCGCCATCGTCGGCCTGCTGGTCGAGCACGCCGATATCACCAAACTGTCCAACCTCGGCTGGATCCTGCTGTTCTATTCCACCGTGATCCAGTTCTGCGTCGCCTATGTGGCCTGGTTCGCGGCGCTGGCGCGGCTGCCGGCGTCGGTGGCGGCGATCGGCACCATGGCGGTGCCGGTGATCGGCGTCGCAGCCT
>CALROE020000538.1:0-3662 GCA_943369715.1 Bradyrhizobium ivorense | reverse complement strand
GGAGCGGCGGCGGATCATCGAGGACCGGTCGCACCATATCGCCACCGGCCTGAAATATCTGCCGATGATCGCGCGGCAGCTCTATCACTGCCGCGATCTCGGTGAGCCGTTCGATTTCCTGACCTGGTTCGAATATGCGCCGCAGAATGCGCTGTTCTTCGACGACCTGGTGCGGGTGCTGCGCGCGACCGAGGAATGGACTTACGTCGAGCGCGAGGTCGATATCCGCGTCACCAGGATCGATCTCGCGGGATAAGCGCCGCTATTTCTCCAGAAATCGCCCCGAGGCGATGCGCGGCAGGCCGGTGACCGGCCAGTTGTAGATGTAGGTCCAGGCCTCGCTGGCCACCTCGCCGTCAAGCGTCACCGGCAGCATCTGCCTGATGTATTCGGTCGGCTCGGCAAAACCCTCGCCGCAGGCCTCGTACATGTCGAACTCGCGCAGCAACGCTTCCGGCTGGCGCAGCCGGTACAGTTCGCCGAACACGATCTCGGCGGGATCGTCCGACAGCAGCAGCCCGGGATAATGTTTTATCAAATAGAGCCGGCCAAGGCAGCGCGCCTCGCCGATGAAATCGGCAGCTCGCGACAACAGCTGCGCCATCGGATGGTCGAAGCCGCGCATCAGGGTGCCGTAGACGAAGAGACGATCGGAGTTCATGGCGAGATGTATAACCCGTCATTGCGAGCGAAGCGAAGCAATCCATTGGAGCAGCATGCCGGATGGTGGATTGCTTCGTCGCAAGGGCTCCTCGCAATGACGTTGATAGAGCGGGGGGCCTACGCCGTCACCACCTCATCGCTGATGACGACGAATTTCAACAAATCCATCCGGCCAAAGCTGGTGGTCAGCGCCACGTCGGCGGCGTCGCGGCCGGTGCCCATCAGGATGCGGCCGATTCGCGGGTGGTTGTGGCGGGCGTCGAAGGTGTACCACTGGCCGGACAGATAGACCTGAAACCAGCCGGAAAAATCCATCGGCGCCGGATCGGGCGGGATGCCGATGTCGCCCATATAGCCGGTGCAGTAGCGCGCCGGGATGTTCATGCAGCGGCAGAAGGTCAGCGCCAGATGCGCGAAGTCGCGACAGACGCCGGTGCCCTGCTCGTAGACGTCGTGCGCCGACTTCATGTGATGCGCGTGCTGATAGCCGAAGGTGACGTGGTTGTGGACGAATTCGGTGATCGCCGCGACCCGGGCCCAGCCCGGCGGCGTGTTGCCGAACAGCGACCAGGCGATGTCGGTCAGCTTGTCGGTCTCGCAATAGCGGCTCGGCATCAGATAGAGCAGCAGTTCGTCCGGCAGCAGGTCGATCGGGACCTGCTGTGCCGTCGGCATCACACCATCAGGCAAGCCGGAATCGCGCACCAGCGCCTGGCCGCGCAGGGTGACGCCGCCGGCGGGCGCCACCAGCCGGCCGCATACATTGCCGAAGATGTCGCGGTAGAATCCGATCGGCACGTCGGGTTCGGCGATGATGCTCTCGGTGCCGACGATATCGGAAAAGCGCGAGGGGTGAATGCTGAGCATGATCACCATCGGCGTCGGCTGCATCGCCGCGTAAGCAATCTCGAAGCCCACCTTGATCTGCATCAGGCGTTTTCCTGTTCGCTGACCGAAACGACGTTGATGCTCACCTCCATGCCGACGAAGGCGTCGGCCGAGCCGAGATAGGTGCCATGCAGCGGAATCGCCTGGCGCGGATCGCGCGCCACCGCGACGCGGACGAGGTCGCGGGTGCCGACGATGCCGTTGGTCGGATCGAACTCGATCCAGCCGGCGCTCGGCAGGTAGACCTGCACCCAGGCGTGGGTATTGCCGCCGCCGACATAGCCATGCGCGCGGTCGCCCGGGATGAAGATGTAGCCCGACACGAAACGCGCGGCGATGCCGAGCCGCCGCAGCGCCTCGATCATGAACAGCGCATAGTCGCGGCAGGTGCCGGACCTCGTCTGCAGTGTGTCGAGCGGATGCTGGGTGCCGTGCTCATGCCGCCTGCGGTAGGTGAACTGCGCGCGGATGCCGTGGGTCATGCCGGAGAGAATGTTGAACGTCGGCGTCGGCCCCTCGCCATCGAGGAAATTTAGCGCCCAGGCCGACAGCTCGCCGCCGGGATCGCCATATTGCGGCGTGGTGTACTGCACGAGGTCGGGAAACTCCTCGTCGTCGTATCGAAAGGGATAGAAATACGCCGCATCGTCGGCGGTCAGCGCGAACTCCTCGGCCGGATAGTGCGCGACCGTGGCGGTGGAGGCGAAGGTCAGGGTTTCCGAGCGCTCGTCGAAGGTCGCGATCGCGACGCTGTTGCCGAACACGTCGTGGATCCAGCGCAGCGACATCGGCGGCGGCGCGATCTCGAGGCTGGAGGACAGCACCCGCAGGTCGTGGCCGTCGCGCGGACGCAGCATGATACGGTGTTCGCCGAACGCCACCGGGTGGGCATAGCGATATTCGGTCTTGTGGCGGATCGTCAGGAGCGGCATCGTCGAAGCAATCATCGTGATTTCCGGCAATCTAATCTATAGAGATCGCTGCTCATTTCTCACTCGATATGCTGCTTCGATAGGCAACAGGCAAGATATGACTCCGGACAACGCGGGCGATACATCCCTACTCCTCGGCAAAGATGAAGTTCCGCCGGTACTCGAACAAAATGCGGAGGGACGCTCGCCGTTCCTGCTGACCGCGGACCATTACGGCCGCCTGATCCCGCGCGCGCTCGGCGATCTCGGGTTGCCCTCGGGCGAACTGACCCGGCACATCGCCTGGGACATCGGCATCGCCGGCGTCGCCGAGGCGCTTTCGAGCAAGCTCGGCGCGCATCTGGTCGCGCAACGCTATTCGCGGCTGCTGATCGACTGCAACCGGCCGCCCGACGCGCCGACTTCGATCCCGCACATCTCCGAAGTGACGGTGATTCCCGGCAACCAGCACCTTGCCCGCAACGCGGCCGAGACGCGGCGCCGGCAGATTTTCGATCCCTATCACCGCCGCATGGCAGATGTGATCGACGCCCGGCTGCGCGCCGGCGTTCCGACCGTGCTGGTGGCGCTGCACAGCTTCACGCCGGTCTACAAAGGGGTCGCGCGGCCCTGGCATGTCGGCACGCTCTACCACCGCGACACGCGGCTGCCGCCGCTGTTGCTGAAACTGCTGCGCGCGGAACCCGGGCTGGTGGTTGGCGACAACGAACCCTACGCCGTCAGCGACGAGACCGATTACACCATTCCCGTCCACGGCGAAGCGCGCGGGCTGATGAATTCAGGAATCGAAATCCGCCAGGACCTGATCGCGGACCCGCCCGGGCAGCAGCAATGGGCGGACCGGCTGGCGCGGATTTTCGGCGAGATCGAAACGATGATGCGGGCGCAGGGAATGATTTAGGCCAGCGCCACACCGCTGCGGCGCCGAACGCCATTTCCGCTAGGAACTGGCAGGCTTGCGCCGCCGGTGAATAATCGGTTCCTGTTTCAGCGGAGCACAAGAACTGCTTTCCGCTTCTTCCCGGGTGGATTCGGAGCTGGTCAAAACCTGCTGGACGCCATTGAAGAACAGATAGCGGCAATGCTTCCTGTAGAATGGCACTGGATAGTCGTCGCTCAGCCGAGCGGTTTCTATCCTCGATCCGACCAAGATCCCGCGGTTGAGCCCGTAGCCGGACG
>CALROE020000537.1:0-3665 GCA_943369715.1 Bradyrhizobium ivorense | reverse complement strand
CGTGCCGCTGCAAAAGGAATTCGGCTGGAGCACCGCGGAGATCTCCTCGGCGCTCTCGATCCGCTTCATCCTGTTCGGGCTGATGGCGCCGTTCGCCGCCGCGCTGTTGAACCGCTACGGGCTGCGTAATGTCACACTGTCCTCGTTGCTGGTGGTGGCCTCCGGCCTCGTCGCGTCGCTGTTCATGACGCAAATCTGGCAGCTGGTGCTGCTGTGGGGCGTGGTGATCGGCCTCGGCACCGGAATGACCGCACTGGTGCTCGGCGCCACCATCGCCGCGCGCTGGTTTTCGGCGCGCCGCGGCCTCGTGGTCGGTATTCTCACCGCCAGCGTGGCGACCGGGCAGCTGGTGTTTCTGCCGCTGCTGGCGAGCCTCACCGAAACCCTGGGCTGGCGGACCGCGCTGGTGCTGATCTGCGTGATGCTCGCCGTCGCCGCATCCGCGGTGCTGCTGGTGATGCGCGATCGCCCTGGTGATCTCGGCCTGCGGCCGTTCGGCGACGAAGGCACCGAACCGCTGCCGGCGCCGCCGCCGAATACCACGCCGATCGTCGCGGCCGCACTCGGCGCGCTGCGCGATGCCGCGAAGACAAAAGTGTTCTGGATCCTGTTCGCCACCTTCTTCATCTGCGGCGCCAGCACCAACGGCCTGGTGCAGGTTCACCTGATCCCGATGTGCCTCGATTTCGGCATCCCGCAGGTTCAGGCCGCGGGCCTGCTCGCCGCCATGGGCATCTTCGATTTCGTCGGCACCATCGCTTCGGGCTGGCTGTCGGACCGCTATGACAATCGCTATTTGCTGTTCTGGTATTATGGCCTGCGCGGGCTGTCGCTGCTGCTGCTGCCGTTCAGCGATTTCTCGTTCTACGGGCTGTCACTGTTTGCGATGTTTTATGGCCTCGACTGGATCGCCACGGTGCCACCGACCGTGCGGCTTGCCGCACAAAAATTCGGGCCGGAGCGCGCCAATCTGGTGTTCGGCTGGATTTTTGCCGGCCATCAACTCGGCGCCGGCGTCGCCGCGTTCGGCGCCGGGCTGTCGCGCACTGTGCTGGAGAGCTATCTGCCGGCGTTCTTCGTCGCCGGCGCGCTGTGCATCTTCGCGGCACTGATCATCCTGATGATCGCGCGGCCGGTGAAGGTGGCGGCGGCGTAAGCCACCTCTTCGCAAGGAAGCTGGATTCAACGAGCTGTGGAGCTAACCCATTGCGGCGATTGCATCGGTCGCCATGGCCTTCAACTTCACGCGCTGAATCTTCTCGCCGTTCGGTCCCTGCGCAACGGGGAACGTCGTCACCACGATGAAGCATGTCGGAATTTTGAAGTCGGCCATCACCGGCTTCAGCCGCTCGCGCACGACGTTCTCGTCGAACGCGTGACCGCTGCGCAGGCGCACGAAAGCTACCGGCTTGTTACCCCGTTTCGTCGCGACCTCGACCATTACTGCGGTCTCGATCGCCGTATCCTGCTGCAGCACCTGCTCGATCTCGAGCGGATTGACCAGAAACCCGCCGAGGCGGAGGAAATCCCCTGCCCGGCCAAGAAAACGAAAGGTGCCATCGTCGCGCGTGAAACCGAGATCGCCGGTGCGGAAATAGCCATCTTCGGTGAACGCCGCGCGCGTGGCCCCGGGATCGCGGAAATAGCCGCGAAACAGCGTGTCGGAGCCAATCTCAAGCCCGCCGACCTCGCCGGAAGGCAATACCTCTCCGGTTTCGCGGCTGCGCGCGCGCACCCTGGCCGCCGGATTGACCAGCCGGCCCCCGGATGTCTTGCGAATATCGAGGAGCGCATCATATGGCTGCAGCGATACGAACGAGAACACTTCGGTCATGCCGAAGGCGCCTATCAGGCGCAGCCCGCGTCGTTCCGCTTCAGCCGGGAACTCCACCAGCGTCGGATTGAAGGCGGCGTAGACGCAGTGGCGCAGCGATGGATAAGGCCGTTGCTCCGCCGGATAGACATCGAGCAGCCGCTTGAGAAGATCGTCGGTCCCATTGACGTGGTGTATGCCGCGTTCGCGGATCAGCCGGCCGGCCTCTGCCGGATCGAACACATCAAGCAGGGTCGCCGACGCAGCCCCTGCGACTGTCGCGATCATCTGGCTGAAGCCGAAGATGCCGCAGAACGGAATCGCCTGCAGCAAATGCGTGCCGGGCCGATCATAGCCGCAAACAACCGCAGTCATGTCGGCATGCCGCGCCACCACACCCTGGCTGTGAACGGCGAATTTCGGCGCGCTGGTGGTGCCCGAAGTCGCGAAGATGGCGCAGTCGAGCTCGGCTGCCGCCCGGCTTGCCAGCGGCTCCTCACCGCGCAGATCGGCGTACTGGACCACGCGCTTGTCGACCTGCATGCGTGCCGGCCAATCGCCGTCGCAAACAACGATGCTCTCCAGCGCTTTCAACGCCGCCGGGTCCATCGCCGCCAGCAGTTCTGCGAAGGGGATATCCTTGAACTGCGGCCACACCACAAGCGCCTTGGCCTCGGTGCGCGACAATATCGATTCCGTCTCGGCGGTACGGAACCGCGTGTTAACCGCGACGGCGATGGCGCCGATATGCAGGCAGGCGAAAAACAGTTCGAGATAGGCGATGGAATTCGGCAACCAGAACGCCACCCGGTCGCCCGCCCCGATGCCGAGACCATCGAGCCCGCGAGCACAGCGAAGGCTCCGATCGAGCAGTTCCGCATAACTGCAACTCGCCTCGCCGCAGTACAGGCGGGCGCCTGGCGCCCGCTCCGCTGCCTGAGCCAGTTGATCGATCGGCGTCATCGTCATCCCGTGATCAACCCTCTACCGACCGCTCCGTTTGGGCTGGCGCACCGCCGTCGTCACGGCCTGATCGAGAAATTCGCCGGCGGGCCCGGCGTTCGCAGCGGTTCGGCGAGCCTCGCGAATTCGCAGAGCAGCGAACGGGTCTTGCGCGGATCGATCACTTCCTCGACCCAGAAGCGTTCGGCGGAGCGGAACGGCGAACGCAGCTTGTTGAGACGGTCCTCGATCTCCTGAAGCTTTGCCTTGGGATCGTCTGATCCTTCGATATCGGCGCGATACGCCGCCTCGATGCCGCCTTCCAGCGGCAGCGAGCCCCAATAGGCCGACGGCCATGCGTAACGCATCGAGTAGCGGTTGGCCGGCTGATGCACGACACCGGCGACGCCAAAGGCGTTGCGCACGATGATGGTGCACCAGGGCACGGTGGTCTGGTTGACCGCGGCCATGGCGCGCACGCCGTGCCGGATGGTCGCCGCCTTTTCGGCATCGAGTCCGATCATGAAACCCGGACAATCCATCAGATAGACCACCGGCAGATGGAAGGTTTCCGCGAGATCGACGAAGCGCACCACCTTCTGGCACGCCTCCGCCGTCCACGACCCGCCGTAGTGAAAGGGATCGCTGGCCAGCAGCATCACGGCGCGGCCGTCGAACCGGGCGAAGCCGGCGATGACGGAGCGGCCGAAATTGGCGCCCATCTCGAAGAACGAACCCTTGTCGACCACCGCGTTGATGATGGGCCGCATCTTGTAGACCTGACGGCGGTTGCGCGGCACCGCCTTCATCAGCGATTCCTCCGCACGCTCCGGATCGTCTTCGCAAGCTGTTGTCGGCGGCAGATCGAACACCGAGGACGGCAGATAAGAGAGGAAGCGCTTGGCGCAGG
>CALROE020000536.1:0-3669 GCA_943369715.1 Bradyrhizobium ivorense | reverse complement strand
TTGCCCCACCCTACGGCGCGTTCAAGGCCTTAAACCGCGCCAAAAACTGCTTCTCGGCCTTGGCCGCGGTCCAAGGTGTCAAATAGTCCTGCTGCATCGCCGGCGGCAGGCCGGGATCCCTGCCGAACAGGCGCCGGGCTTCGGCTTCCGCGAAGCCGGCGAGCTCGGTCGCCTCGAGATAGGCCGCGCCGCGGTCGGCGGCCTTGATCGCCTGCGTGATGTGGTCCGCGAGCTCGGGCGGCAGTCCGAAGCGGATATGGATCGCCGCCAGCAGCCGCTTTTCCACCACCTTGTAATCGCCGCCGAGCACCGCCTTGAACGGCGAGATCATGTCGCCGATGACGTATTCCGGCGCGTCGTGCAGCATGGCCGCGAGCCGGAAGCTGAGGTCGATCCGCGGCTTTTGCTGGCGCAGCACGGCTTCGACCAGCAGCGTGTGCTGCGCCACCGAGAAGATATGCGCGCCGCTGGTCTGCCCGTTCCAGCGCGCGACCCGCGCCAGCCCGTGGGCGATATCGGCGATCTCGATATCCAGCGGCGAGGGATCCAGCAGATCGAGCCGGCGCCCCGACAACATCCGCTGCCAGACCCGGGTGGAGGTAACCGCGGACGGTTTATTCGCCGTCATTTTGCTTTGAGGCGCGGGCTGCGCTGTTTTCCGGCGCAGGCCTGGTGGCAGAAGCAGGTGACCAGATGGTCGTTGACCATGCCGGTGGCCTGCATGAAGGCATAGACGATGGTCGGACCGACAAACTTGAATCCGCGCGCCTGCAATTCCTTCGACATCCTGATCGACAGCGGCGTCGATGCCGGCACGCTGGCGGTGGTCTTGAAGTTGTTGACCTTCGGCCTGCCGTCGACGAAGTCCCACAGGAATTTCGAGAAGCCGGCGCCTTCTTCCATGATCGTCAGATAGCCTTTTGCGCTGTTGACCGCGCCCTCGATCTTGGAACGGTTGCGGACGATGCCGGCATCGTTCATCAGCGCGTGGACTTTCTTCTCGCCGTAGCGCGCGATCTTCTCGGGCTGGAAATCGTCGAATGCCTTGCGGAAATTGTCGCGCTTGCGCAGGATCGTGATCCACGACAGCCCGGCCTGAAATCCGTCGAGGATGAGTTTTTCGTACAGCGCCCGGTCGTCATATTCCGGCACGCCCCATTCGGTGTCGTGATAGGCCATGTAAAACGGGTCTTCGCCGGGCCACGGGCACCGCGTCAGGCCATCGGCATGCAGGCGCGCCGACTTGCTCATGCGACGGTCTGCTTCGGGGCGGGACGGATATCGTCGGGGTCGGCGAGGCGGAGGCCGAGGCCGCCGGACGTCAGCGGCAATCCCGCATCCAGCGCATCGGCGGCGCGATCGATCCTGATCAGCGCCAGACCGCTTTGGCCTGACGCAGAACCCATGGTGCCGATCGATTTGTCGCCGGCGAGAATCGCGGTGCCCGGTTCCGGTGAAAAGTCCTCGAGAACGACGCGTACCGTCCGCGTGCGCGCGGTGCCGCGATGCTGCATCCGCGACACCACCTCCTGGCCGACATAGCAGCCCTTGTCGAAATCGACGCCGTGCAGGCGGTCCATGTTGGTTTCATGCGGAAACGCGTCGCCATACATGAAGTCGAGGCCGCCGCGCGGCACCCCTGTGGCGATGCGATGCGCGTCATAGGCCGAGCTGTCGACCAGTTCCGCGCCGATCAAATCGGCGACTTTCTGCGCAAGCTCCCCGGGCACCAGGATCCGCCAGCCGAGTGCGGCATGGCGCGGATCGGCAAAGGCCAGATCGGGTTTGACCGCGGGCTCGCCATCCCAGGCCGCCAGCACGCCGAGACTGTCCGACAGGTTTTCGACCGCGACCTTGGCGCGCAGCTTGTAGAAACCGAGCTTGGCGGCAAGGCCCTGCGCCAGCGCGCGCGGGCAGTCGATCAGGAAGCCGCCGCCATGGCCGGCAGGCGCCTCGGTGATGAGGAAATCAACCGTGATCTTGCCCTGCGGGGTCAGTAGCGCCCCGAACCGGCCGAGCCCGGGGCGCAGCAGCGTCGCATCTGTGGTGACGAGGCCGTTGAGAAAGTTGCGCGCGTCCTCGCCGCTGACCTTGACCACGCCCCGGTCGGGAAGAAACGCTGCTTTCATGAGGGGGTCTCTGGCAAAGTTCTTGGGAAAAGGCGAGCGCCGGATATCACACGGCAACGTAAGCCGCTAAGGTATCGCGAACAAGGCCTGCGACATCAAGTTCCTTCGAGCGGGCACCGAGGTTTCATGAGTCAGCGATTTGATACCATTCTAAAATCCGGCACCGTGGTCAATCAGGACGGCGAGGGCGTGCGCGATATCGGCCTCGTGGCGGGGCGCATCGCCGAAATCGGCTCGCTCGGCCACGCGCTGGCCGGTGAGGTGATCGATTGCTCGGGCCTGCACATCCTGCCGGGCGTGATCGATACCCAGGTGCACTTTCGCGAGCCGGGTCTTACCCACAAGGAAGACCTCGAAACCGGTTCGCGCAGTGCGGTGATGGGCGGCGTCACCGCGGTGTTCGAAATGCCGAATACCGATCCCCTGACCGTCACCGCGCAGACCTTCGCCGCGAAGGTGAAGGCCGGCCGCCACCGCATGCATTGCGATTTCGCATTCTTCATCGGCGGCACCCGCGACAATGTGGACGATCTGCCCGAGCTGGAACGCGCGCCCGGATGCGCCGGCGTCAAGGTGTTCATCGGCTCCTCCACCGGCGCGCTGCTGGTGGAGGATGACGAAAGCCTGCGGCGGATTTTCAAGGTGATCCAGCGCCGGGCCGCCTTTCATGCCGAGGACGAGTATCGGCTCAACGACCGCAAGGGCCTGCGCATCGAAGGCGATCCGCGATCGCATCCGGTATGGCGCGACGAAATCGCGGCGCTGATGGCGACGCAGCGCCTCGTCAGGATCGCCCGCGAAACCGGCAAGCGGATTCATGTCCTGCATATCTCGACCAAGGAAGAGATCGAGTTTCTGCGCGACCACAAGGACGTCGCCACCTGCGAAGCGACGCCGCATCACCTGACGCTGACGGCGCCCGAATGCTACGAGCGGCTCGGCACCCGCGCCCAGATGAATCCGCCGGTGCGTTCGGCCGAACACCGCCAGGGCATCTGGCGCGGCATCGAGCAGGGCATCGTCGACGTGCTCGGCTCCGATCACGCCCCGCACACGCTGGAGGAAAAGGCCAAAACCTACCCGGCCTCGCCGTCGGGCATGACCGGAGTGCAGACGCTGGTGCCCCTGATGCTCGATCACGTCAACGCCGGGCGGTTGTCGCTGCAGCGCTTCGTCGATCTCACCAGCGCCGGCCCGGCGCGGCTGTTCAACATCGCCTGCAAGGGCCGCATCGCCGCCGGCTACGACGCGGATTTTACCATTGTCGATCTGAAGCGCAGCGAGACCATCACCGACGAGTGGACGGCCTCGAAGGCGGGCTGGACGCCGTATCACGGCGTGCGCGTCACCGGCTGGCCGGTCGGCACCTTCGTGCGGGGGCGCCGCGTGATGTGGCAGGGCGAACTGGTCGGCCCGTCGGCCGGCGAGCCGGTGCGGTTCCTGGAGACGCTGAAGGCGTGAGGCTCTTTGCTCCCCTCCCTCCACGCGCTCTTGCGCGTGGCGGGGAGAGGGGTCGGGGGTGGGGGGTCTATCGGCGCAT
>CALROE020000535.1:0-3673 GCA_943369715.1 Bradyrhizobium ivorense | reverse complement strand
CCGCGATCCTCGCGCGGCTTGTCGAAACGGGGCTTGTCGAAATTGCGCGCGCCGTCACGGGACGGACGCGAATTGCGGCCGGCATGGTCGGGCGAAGACGCATCGCGCTTCTGCCACGGCTTCGACTCGCCGCGATCCGCGCCGCGGTCTCCCGGGCCGCTCTTGCGGTCCCGGTCACGGCTGCCGAAATCCTTGCGCGGACCACGGTCCGGCGCGCCACGGGACGAAAATTTCTTGTCGCCGCCGAACTTTCGCTCGGGACGATCACCGCGCGGACGGTCGCCATCGCGCGACGGCCGCGCGCTGTAGGGCCGATCGCCCTGCGGGCGGTCACCGCGCGGGGCATAGGGGCGCTTCTCGCCGCCACCCTCGCGCGACGCATAGGGCTTCTTGTCGCCGAACTTCCGGTCGGAAAAACGCGCAGCCGGCCGGGCATCGCCGCGATCACCACGATCGCCGCGCGGCGTGTAGGGGCGCTTCTCGCCATCACCACGGGGACGGTCGTCGCGGCTGAAGCTCGGGCGATCACCGCGCGGGCTGTACGGACGCTTCTCGCCGCCACCGGCGCGATCCTCCCGGTTGAAGCGCGGACGCGGGGCATCGCCGTCGCGGCGCGGCGGCGGACCTTCGCGCTTGCCGGCATAGGGCTTGCCCGGGCCGGAATAGGGTTTCTTGCCGTAGGATTTGGCGCCGTCAGGCTTGCCTGCGTAAGGTCGCCGCTCGCCCTCGGGCTTGCCGCCGTCGCTCTTTGCAGCGAAGTCCTTGCCGGCAAAGCCGCGCTTGGCGAACTTCTTCTCGGGTCCCCGTGCAGCGCCGGAGCGGCCCTTGCCGCCGGTGGGGCGGTCGCGCCGGCCGCGGGAATCGTTGTTTTTGTCGTTATCGCGGGGCATGAATGGTCTCTCGTATCTTTGAAATGCGGTCAGGCGGATGTGGACGGGCTGTCATAGCGAGTACGCGCGCGCACTTGGCTCAAGGCGCATTGTCACGCAAAACCGGCATCCACTTTTGCTGAATGCGGTTCTCATAGCAGGTTTCTTCCGATGATACGAGGCATGACGGCCCCTTCTTTCATGGATTTGGCGCTCAAAACGGCCAAAAACGCCGGAAAAGCCGGCGAAGTCCCGATCGGATGCGTGATCGTCAGGGGTTACGAGGTGATCGCCACCGCGGCCAACCGCACCCTGACCGACCGCGATCCGACCGCGCACGCCGAAATCCTGGCGCTGCGGCAGGCCGCCGACGCCATCGGCACCGAGCGGCTGGTCGATTGCGACCTCTACGTCACGCTGGAGCCCTGCACGATGTGCGCCGGCGCGATCTCGCTGGCGCGGATCCGGCGGCTGTATTACGGCGCGGCCGATGCCAAGGGCGGCGCGGTGGAGTCCGGCGTGCGGTTCTTTGCGTCACCGACCTGCCATCACGTGCCGGAAGTTTATGGGGCGGTGGGTGAGACGGAGGCCGCGACGCTGCTGAAGGATTTTTTCAAGGTGCGAAGGTGATGCTTCGCTCGACCTCTCCCATCGGGAGAGGTCGGATCGCATCGCCAGATGCGATCCGGGTGAGGGGTTAGGATCTATCGATAGACCGTACCCCCTCACCCCAACCCTCTCCCCATGGGAGAGGGGGTGCACCTCCGTTGCCGCCAGAGACGAAACAACATCAAGCCGCAAAAAACTCCCGCAACATCCTCGCCGTCGTATCCGGATTCTCCTCCGTCAGAAAATGCCCTGAATCGACCGGCGCGCCGCGCACATTGGTCGCCCAGTTCTTCCAGGTATCCAGCGGCGTTGCCGCAGCACTTGCGATGCCGGCGTCGCCCCACAGCGCCAGCATCGGGATGGTGATTTTCTTGCCGGCGTCGCGATCGGCCTTGTCGATCTCGAAATCGGCATAGGCACCGGCGCGATAGTCCTCGCACATCGCGTGCAGCCGCGAGGGATCGCGGAACGGGGCGAGATAATGCTCCAGCGCGCGCGGATCGATGTCGCTGAGATCTTTCGACTTGGTCTGGCTCGCCATCTTTTGGCGGAGGAAGAAATCCGGATTGCCGCCGATCAGGGTTTCCGGCAGCGGGAACGGCTGCGCCAGAAAAGTCCAGTGATAGATCTTCAACGCATAAAGCCGGTTCATCCGCTCCCAGTAATCGAGGGTCGGCAGGATATCGAGCACTGCCAGTTTTGAGAGGCGGCCGGGATGGTCGAGTGCGAGGCGATAGGCGACGCGGCCGCCGCGGTCGTGGCCGGCCAGTGCGAAATGCACATGGCCGAGTTGCTCCATCGCCTCGATCATGGTGCTGGCCATCGCGCGCTTGGTATACGGCGTGTGGTCCTTGTCGCTCTCGGGCATATCGGACCAGCCATAGCCCGGCAGGTCGGCGATGATCAGCGTGAACCGGTCGGCCAGCTGCGGCGCCACGCGGTGCCACATCACATGGGTTTCGGAAAAGCCATGCAGCAACAACAGCGGCGGGCCCTTGCCGCCGACGCGGGCGAAGATGCGGCCTGCCCGGGTGTTGATCCATTCGGCGGAATAACCGGGAAACAAATCGGCGAGATCGGGCATGCGAGCACTCCTTCGCGGCGGCGGGCCTTGCTTCAAACATTGTTTGTCGTTGCCGCTGGCGCGTGGCGGATATATGCCATCGTCCAAGCCCTTCCAACATAGAGCACGACCAACAATAAACAGCACGAGGAAACCCTGTCATGTCGATCGATTTCGAGATTCCGGCCGAAGCCAAGGCGATCCGCGAGAAGGTTCGCAAATGGGTGCACGACGAGTGCATTCCCGCGGAAAAGGAACTCGACACCAAGCCGCTCGCCGAGGTGCTGGGCCCCTTAAGAAAAAAGGCCCGCGCCCAGGGCCTGTGGTGCCCGTGGGTGCCGAAGGAATATGGCGGCATGGGCCTCGGCCCGCTCGCCAACGCGCTGGTGCAGATGGAGCTCGGCGAGAGCATGCTGGGCGCGCTGTCGATGAATACGCAGGGGCCCGATGACGCCTCGATGATGACGATCCTCGCCCACGGCACCGAATACCAGAAGGAGAAGTTCCTCAAGCCGCTGCTCAATGGCGACAAGCGCATCTGCTTCTCGATGACCGAGAAGGCGGCCGGCGCCGACGCCACGGGCATGCAGACCACGGCGGTGAAGGACGGCAACGAGAACTATGTCCTCAACGGCGAAAAATGGTTTTCGTCTTCCGCCAGCGTCGCCGACATGGCGCTGGTGGTGGCGCGGACCGATCCGAACGCGCCGCGCCACAAGCAGCATTCGACCTTCATCGTCGAACTGCCGAATCCCGGCTACATCATCAAGCGCAACGTCGCCAACATGGCGATCGAGGGACCGCATGACGACATCCTGCACGGCGGCCATTCCGAGATCGAGATCAAGGATTTGAAGGTATCGGCCGACAACCTGCTCGGCGGCGAAGGCAACGGCTTCAACATGGGCCAGCACCGGCTCGCCTACGGCCGGCTGCGCCACGGCATGCACAACGTCGCCAAGGCACAGCGCGCGCTCGACATGGCGGTGGCCCATGTCACAACACGCTCGACCTTTGGCTCGCTGCTGTCAGATCGCCAGGGCGTGCAGTTCATGCTGGCCGATTGCGCCAGCGAACTCTATATCGGCCGGCTGATGCTGCTGCACATCGCCTACAAGGCGGAAAAGGGCCT
>CALROE020000534.1:0-3677 GCA_943369715.1 Bradyrhizobium ivorense | reverse complement strand
AGAAGTCACCCTTGATCTTGGTGCCGTCGGGCCCGACCTGGACGAAATTTCCGACCAGTGTCTGCAGCGACGACAGGTAGGAACTCACCTTGGCGGCCTGCGCCTTCTGGTTGGCGTCGAAGGTCGCAAAGATATTGGCGGGAACATTGCGGCGCGGATCGGGAATCACCGGATTCGGTACCGCCTGGGTCGCTCCGGTCGTCATCGGTGACCGCGGCTCCGATGCGCTGAGCTGCACGTCGCGGGTCTTCGGCGCGGGCTTCGGAATCGGAACCGTTTGCGCCTCGGACGGCGCCGCGGCGCCGGCCACGGCTGCCGCGATCAGCAGCGCCAAAGCGGTGTACGTGCCGGCGCGCATGCCGCGGATTGCGGGTCGTTTGGCCATTCGAAATATCGGATTTCTGTTCAACGTGTCGTCCTGCCTAGCTGCCATTTTACCGTGCTTTGGGCCCAAGGAGATATCGTTTTTCCGTGAAAATATCATGCCACGTCAGGCAGTTCCTTCAGGCTCGATAACGTTCAGAAGCGGCTTTCTTCCTCTTCGACCAGAATTTCACGTTTACCGGCGTGATTTGCCTGCCCGACGATACCTTCGAGTTCCATTCGCTCCATCAGCGACGCGGCGCGGTTATAGCCGATCTGCAGCCGGCGCTGGATGTAGCTGGTGGAGGCCTTGCGGTCGCGCTTGACGATCGCCACCGCCTGCGAGAACAGGTCGCCGCCGCCCTCGCCGCCGCCCATGCCGGTGGAATCGAATACCGCGCCGTCCTCGTCGGTGGGCTCTTCCGCGGTGACCGCCTCGAGATATTCGGGCTGGCCCTGGGATTTGAGGTGGCGCACCACCTTCTCGACCTCTTCGTCCGAAACGAAGGGGCCGTGGACGCGGCTGATGCGTCCGCCGCCCGCCATGTACAGCATGTCGCCCTGTCCGAGCAGCTGCTCGGCGCCCATTTCACCGAGGATGGTGCGGCTGTCGATTTTCGACGTGACCTGAAACGAGATGCGGGTCGGGAAGTTCGCCTTGATGGTGCCGGTGATGACGTCGACCGACGGCCGTTGCGTCGCCAGGATCACATGCAGACCCGCGGCGCGCGCCATCTGCGCCAGACGCTGCACCGCGCCTTCGATATCCTTGCCGGCGACCATCATCAGGTCGGCCATTTCGTCGACGATGATGACGATGTAGGGCAACGGATCGAGGTCGAGCTTCTCTTCCTCGTAGATCGCCTTGCCGGTTTCCTTGTCGAAGCCGGTATGCACGGTGCGGCTCAGCTCTTCGCCCTTGGTCTTGGCTTCGAGCAGGCGCTGGTTGTAGCCGTCGATGTTGCGCACGCCGAGCTTGGACATCTTCTTGTAGCGCTCTTCCATCTCGCGCACCGCCCACTTCAGCGCGACCACGGCCTTCTTCGGATCGGTCACGACCGGCGTCAGCAGATGCGGGATGCCGTCATAGACCGAGAGCTCGAGCATCTTCGGATCGACCATGATCAGCCGGCACTGGTCCGGCCGCAGCCGATAGACCAGGCTGAGGATCATGGTGTTGATGGCGACGGATTTGCCGGAGCCGGTGGTGCCGGCGATCAGCATGTGCGGCGTCCGCGCCAGATCGATGATGATGGATTCGCCGCCGATGTTCTTGCCGAGACAGAGCGGCAGTTTCGCCACTGATTCGTCCTTGGCGGTCAGCAATTCGCGCAAGTAGACCTTTTCGCGATGCGCGTTCGGCAGTTCGATGCCGATGGCGTTGCGGCCGGGGACGACGGCCACGCGCGCCGACAGCGCGCTCATCGAGCGGGCGATGTCGTCGGCGAGGCCGATGACGCGCGAGGATTTGATGCCGGGCGCGGGCTCGAGTTCGTACAGCGTCACGACAGGGCCGGGATGCGCCTTGACGATTTCGCCGCGAACGCCGAAATCGCCGAGCACGCTTTCCAGCGCGCGCGAATTCGCTTCGAGTTCCGACTTGCTCAGCGGCTGGCGGTCCGAGGCCTTCGGCGCGGTCAGCACCGACACCGAGGGCAGTTCGAATTTTTCGGAGGCCTTGCGCTGCGGCGTGCGCGGTGCGGCCTTCTTGCGCGGGGCACGGGCGGCGGGAACCTCCTCTTCGTCTTCTTCTTCCTCGTCGACGAAATCCTCTTCGGCCTGCGGCGCCAGTGACGGCGCGGCGCGGCCGCCGAGGTTCGGCTCCTGGCGCTCGAACGAGGCCGTGCGCGGCTGCGGCGCGCTCGCCACCAGCGAGCGATAGGCCAGCGCGAACAGCCATGCGAGTCGCGCCTTGGCGCTCATGACGGCATGAAAGGCCCATCCCAGCGAGACCGAGCCGCGATCGCCTTCTTCCACGAACGGCGCGTCGTCGTCCTCGATGTCAGTCAGTTCCGCGTCGTGCGGACGCGAGCCCATGCCGCTGGCGAACAGGAAAGTCGCAACCACGCCCGCGAACAGGATGACCCCGAGGACGAGGCGATAGACCAGACCGGGCGGTCCGAACACGACGGCGGGCGCGCGCACCAGCGCGTCGCCGACGACGCCGCCAAGCCCGGTCGGCAGCGGCCATGCCCCGCCATGTGCCCAGCAGCTCGCAAAGCCCGCAGAGATCACCGTGCAGAGAATCCAGCAGGCGATCCGCAGCGCTTCGCGGTCGAAGGTGCGGTGGGTCAGCATGCGCCAGCCCCAAACCGCGACAGGGAGGATCAGCATGATGGCGCCGAGGCCGATGATCTGCATCAAGAGATCGGCGCCGATCGCGCCGGGATAGCCGAGGATGTTGCGGATCGGGCGCGAGGTCGCATGGCTGAGGCTGGGATCCTGCACCGACCAGGTCATCAACGCCGCCGTTGCCACGCCGGACAGTGAGATCAGCGCAAGTCCGGCGAGTTCGCGCAGGCGCCGCGCCAGCGCCTCGCGGATAGACGCCGGCAAGTGGCCGACCAGGGGAAGGACGCGTTCGATCGCCGGCATGCTCATGGGGCCTTCGCGACTAGAATCTGAGTAAGTGAATCGAAGTATCGGCAGCTAGCGAGATGCGCTCCCTCTCCCATGGGGAGAGGGTTGGGGTGAGGGGGTACGGTCTATCGAATGAGCGTAATCCCTCACCCGGCGCTGCGCGCCGACCTCTCCCGAGGGGAGAGGTGAAGGAAGTACTCCGCTCCGATCCCGAAATCATAATCCCAAACCTATTTCAAAGTTTCGACCAGCCGGTGCAACGCCTCGGCTGTTGTTTCACTGTCTGCAACGAGCGCCAGTCTGATGTAACCGGCGCCGGGATTGCTGCCGTCGGCCTGCGGCCGCGCCAGGTAACTCCCGGGAATCACCCGAACGCCGGCGTCCCTGTAGAGCTTTATCGCCGCGGCTTCGTCGCCGCCGCGCTCCGACACATCGAGCCAGACACAGAAGCCGCCGGCGGGACGATGGTATCCGTAGCGATTGCCGAGGATCTGGTCGGCGAGATCGAATTTGATCCGGTAGAGCCTGCGGTTTTCTTCGACATGCGCCTCGTCGGCGTAAGCCGCGATCGCTACCTGCTGCAGCGGCACCGGCACCTGCGGTGCCGCCACATTGCGCAGCTCGTGGAACAGACTGAGAAATTTCGCGTCGCCGGCGGCAAAGCCGACGCGCATGCCCGGCAGGTTGGAGCGCTTCGACAGCGACTGGAACGCCACCGCATTGGTGAAATCCGG
>CALROE020000533.1:0-3685 GCA_943369715.1 Bradyrhizobium ivorense | reverse complement strand
CAACGACACCAACAAGATATTCACCTCGCCGAGCGACCGGCGCACCCAGGACTACATCACCGGCCGGTTCGGCTGACGCGCATCGCGAGGAGAATAACAATGGGCTCGGAACACACCGCAAAAGCGTTCGACAGCGACCTGCAGGAGCTGACGCGCCTGGTCTCGGAGATGGGCGGCCTCGCCGAACGCATGATCGTCGACTCCGTCGACGCACTGATCCGCCGCGACGTCGCGCTCGGCAAGCGCGTGGTCGCCGCCGACGGCGAAATCGACAAACTGCAGCACGTCATCGAGGAACGCGCAGTGCTCACCATCGCGCGGCGCCAGCCGATGGCGGTGGACCTGCGCGAGATCGTCGGTGCGATGAGGGTCGCCACCGATCTGGAGCGGATCGGCGACCTTGCCAAGAACATGGGCAAGCGGGTGTCCGCGCTGGACAGCGATTTTCAGCCGCTCAAGCTGATCCGCGGCCTCGAGCACATGACCGACCTCGTGACGTCGCAGGTCAAATCCGTGCTCGACGCCTACGCCGCGCACGATTTGCCGGCGGCGATGGCGGTCTGGAAGGGCGACGAGGAGGTCGATGCCATCTGCACCTCGCTGTTCCGCGAACTGCTGACCTACATGATGGAAGACCCGCGCAACATCTCGTTCTGCATCCATCTGATGTTCTGCGCCAAGAACATCGAACGGATCGGCGATCACGCCACCAATATCGCTGAAACCGTGTTCTACATGATTGAGGGCCAGCAGATGGTCGACAAGCGCCCGAAAGGCGACATGACGACCTTTGCCGCGACCGTACCCGACTGAGAAGGCATCTTCGCGTGAAGAAAACGCGTCAAACCAAGAGAAGGCTACGAACATGAGTGCGCGCATAATGGTGGTGGAAGACGAGGAAGCGCTCACCACGCTGCTGCGCTACAACCTCGATGCCGAAGGCTACGACGTCGAAACCGTCGGACGCGGCGACGACGCCGATACCAGGCTGAAGGAGCGGGTGCCCGACCTCGTCGTGCTGGACTGGATGCTGCCGGGCCTGTCGGGGATCGAGCTGTGCCGCCGCTTGCGGGCACGGCCGGAGACGCGGCAGCTGCCGATCATCATGCTGACCGCGCGCGGCGAGGAGAGCGAGCGCGTCCGCGGCTTGGCCACCGGGGCCGACGACTACATCGTCAAACCGTTCTCGGTGCCGGAACTTCTGGCGCGCGTGAAAGGTCTGTTGCGCCGCGCCAGCCCCGAGCGGCTGGCCACCATGCTGACTTATGGCGACCTCGAGCTCGACCGTGAAAAGCGCCGCGTCGCGCGCTCCGGCCGGCCGATCGACCTCGGCCCCACCGAATATCGCCTGCTGGAATTTTTCCTGGAGCATCCCGGCCGGGTGTTCAGCCGCGAGCAATTGCTCGACAGCGTCTGGGGCCGCGACATCTATATCGACGAGCGCACCGTCGACGTTCATATCGGGCGCCTGCGCAAACTGCTCAACCCCGGCGGCGAACAGGACCCGATCCGCACCGTGCGCGGCGCCGGCTACGCGCTGGATGACAGATTCGCGAAAGCGGAGTGAAACTCGGTCGTCGTCCCGGCCAAGCGAGTGTAAGCGAGCGCTGAGCCGGGACCTATAACCGCCGATGTCAATTTGAAATGAGCTTAAGCAACAGCTTGGCATAACCACAAACGCCTGTGGTTATGGGTCCCCGCGTTCGCGGG
This sequence comes from Bradyrhizobium ivorense, assembly GCA_943369715.1. Taxonomy (GTDB): domain Bacteria; phylum Pseudomonadota; class Alphaproteobacteria; order Rhizobiales; family Xanthobacteraceae; genus Bradyrhizobium; species Bradyrhizobium ivorense_A. The sequence goes on along the minus strand of CALROE020000533.1, from coordinate 1,975 downwards.
GACGACAACTATAGGAAGCGCCGCTTACCTCGTCGGCTTCGGCGGCTGCCGCCGGCGGTCGCTGGCCGGCTGGTAGGCGATCCGGGAGTGGTGCGCGCAATAGGGCAGGCTGGCCAGCGCCCGGCCGCCACAGAAGAAGAATTCTGAACTTGAGGGATCGCCGATCGGCCAGTGGCAGGTCGCCTCATTGAGCTCCAGCAGCGACAGCCGCTGGCTCATCGGCACCACATTGTCGTAGGCGATCGGATCCGGCTCCATCTCGACGTCGAACGCATGGGCCAGCGCGGTGTTGCCGCGCGACACCGGACGCGACACCCGCATCATCTGCTGGGCGGGCCGCGCCTTGCGCTGCCGCGGAGCGGCCGAGGAGGGGCTCTTGGCGCGGCCGGAAAGGCCCAGCCGGTGGACCTTGCCGATGACCGCATTTCGCGTCACATTTCCGAGCTCCGCGGCGATCTGGCTGGCCGAAAGCCCGCCTTCCCAGAGCTTTTTCAGTTGCTCGACGCGATCGTCGGACCAGGTCAATACCGTCATCGCACTCTTCCCTTCGCATTGCGCCGGCCAGCCTGAGGACGGCGCTGCGATGCCAAATCTCAAAAATCCCTGCGGGCAGAATCCCTTAGCCCTCGCCGGGCGGGATAACCGCGCCCGAACGTGTACGCTGACTGCACTAACTAGAGGATCAGAACCGCCGCACGAGATGTCGTACCCGACGGCGGTGAAGCTACAATATGGCGTGACTCTCGCGCAAGAGTCAGCATGGTTGCATCCACATGTTCCGTCGCTCACACCGGAATCCTACGGATGTTTCCGGCCTTTTTCAGACCGGTTGACAGTTATCGCCGCACGCCTAGAATGGTTCCCACGTGCCGCCCCTAAAAGGCGGCACGTTTTGTTTTCCGGGGCTGGTTGTGGATGCGATTGCACCTATACGCACCATAGCGGGCTCTAACCCCAAGTGATTGCCATGGCCAACAGCGCGACGTCGCATCTGCTCCCCGTATTCGCCCGGGTCGATCTCGGTTTCGAGCGCGGCGAAGGCGCCTGGCTGATATCGACCGATGGCGAGCGCTATCTCGATTTCACGTCCGGCGTCGCGGTCAACGCGCTCGGCCATTGCCACCCGCATCTGGTGGCGGCGTTGCAGGAGCAGGCCACCAAACTCTGGCACATGTCGAACCTGTTCAAGAGCCCGGACGGCGACAGGCTCGCCGCGCGGCTGTGCGAGCAGAGCTTTGCCGATTTCGTGTTCTTCTGTAATTCCGGCGCCGAAGCGATGGAATGCGCGATCAAGGTCGCGCGCCGCTATCACGCCGCCAAGGGCAAGCCCGAGCGCTACCGCCTGATCACCTTCGAAGGCGCGTTCCATGGCCGCACCCTCGGAACATTGGCCGCGACCGGCTCCGCAAAGTATCTCGAAGGCTTCGGGCCGCCGCTGGACGGCTTCGACCAGGTGCCGCATGGCGATCTCGAGGCGGTCAAGAAGGCGATCGGCCCCAACACCGCCGGCATCCTGATCGAGCCGGTGCAGGGCGAGGGCGGCGTGCGTTCCGCGCCGAATTCGTTTTTCAAGGCGTTGCGCGAACTCTGCGACCAGCACGGCATGCTCCTGATCTTCGACGAGGTGCAGACCGGCATGGGCCGCACCGGCGACCTGTTCGCCTACAAGCGCCTGGGCGTGGTGCCCGACATCATGCCGCTGGCAAAAGCGCTCGGCGGCGGTTTTCCGATCGGCGCCTGCCTGGCCACGGCGGAAGCGGCGTCCGGAATGACGCCGGGCTCGCACGGCTCGACCTTCGGCGGTAATCCGCTGGCGATATCAGCTGCTAATGCGGTGCTGGATGTGATGCTGAAGCCCGGCTTCTTCGACCATGTCCAGAAGATGTCGCTGCTGTTGAAACAGAAGCTGGCGTCGGTGGTTGATCGTTATCCCACCGTGCTGTCGGAAGTGCGCGGCGAGGGCCTTCTGGTCGGC
>CALROE020000532.1:0-3707 GCA_943369715.1 Bradyrhizobium ivorense | reverse complement strand
GGATTCCTCGAAGCGCCGCCAGATCGTCGACGGCGCGCGCAAGGTCTTCATGGATCTCGGCTTCGACGGCGCCAGCATGGGCGAAATCGCCCGCTCGGCGGGCGTCTCCAAGGGCACGCTGTATGTCTACTTCGCCGACAAGAGCCGGCTGTTCGAAGCCATTGTCGAGGAGGAATCGCTCGAGCAGGGCAAGATGGCGTTCAATTTCGATCCCGAACACGACGTCACCGCCACGCTGATGGATTTCGGCCAGGCCTATATCCAGCTGTTGAGCCGGCCGGGCGGCGGATCTGCGATCCGGACGGTGATGGCGATCGCCGAGCGGATGCCGGAGGTCGGCCGCCGCTTCTACAACAACGTGGTGGCGCTCACGATCGCCAAGCTCGCCACCTATCTCGAGGCGCATGTGGAATCCGGCGACTTCGAAATCGAGGACTGCCAGCTGGCGGCGACGCAGTTCATGCAGATGTGCCAGGCCTCGCTGTTCATGCCGTTCGTGTTCCAGGCAGCCCCCGCGCCTTCAGCCGAGCGTATCGCAGAAGTGGTCGGCAGCGCGACGCGGATGTTTCTGGCGGCGTATCAGGTGAAGCGCTGAGGGGCGGAAGGCGTTTTCAGCGTGACACTGGCGAGCATTCGGACATGAGAGAAATTTACACGTCTGTCGATCTTCCTAATGGCGTCGGTCGCCTGGTTATCTTCGACTGGGAGACCGGGACGGGCTCCCAAGAGAATCTGGTGTGCCTTGAGCCTGACGGGCGCGTCAGATGGAGGGCCACACTCCCAACGGGCGATCCCAGTGATTGTTTTGTTGCGGTCGGACTCGATGGCGACCTGGTCCGGGCCAACAGCATGAGTTGCTATGCCGTCTGGCTCGATCCCGCTACTGGCAGAGCTTTGAGAACCCTATTCACAAAATGAACTGAGGTGCGGCGTTCCTCGAACGTGGGTATCTCGTCTGCCCCCGCAGGGCGGCTTCGTCGCATAATCCCCCGCTTTATTATCGATGAATGACGGATTAGTCTTGCCGGAACTGCCAACCCGCACCTGCAAGGGCTGCACATGAGAAACACACTGCTGTAACGTTCGCCGCCCTCGTCGCCGCGATCGCCATCTCCCCGGCGCAGGCCGGCAAGCGCGCGCCGGTTCTCCCGGTGATCCCGTATGAATTCGGCATCGCTTCACCCGGGCGGGTCGGCGGGTTCGAGTATCGCTGCAGCGCCGAGCCGGTCTACAATTTCTATCATGGCGCTTATTATCCGCAGGTCCCCGTGGTGCATGAGGGCTTCACCTACCGGCAGTTTTATCGTTACACCGCCGACCGCGCGATTCCGAAAACATACCTGTGCGCGGTCGTGGAGTAGCTTGCGCGCCGCCTGCGTCAGCGCGCGGCGTATTTCCGCTTGCTCGATGGCCGCTCTGCCGGCCATCGGACAACTTCGCGGACGCTACCGCAGCCCCTTGGCGGAGGAAGCGCGCGGTGAAGATCCGGCCGGGGTCAGCGACCGGCCTACGATCCGCAGCATCGCGCTCGCTCGCCTGGCGCTATACTCGAGCAGCCAGCGCCCGAACGCGTGCGGCGACAACGCCGGGGCGTAGAGGAATCCCTGAACCACGTCGCATCCGAGTTCCGACAGCCAGTTGCGCTGGCCCTCGGTTTCGACGCCTTCGGCGACGACGGTGAGCTGCAGGCTCTGGCCGACGCGAACCACCGCGGTCACGATCGCCCGCGCGCTGGGATCACTCTCGACATCGCGCATGAAGCTGCGATCGATCTTCAACTCGCGAATGGGCAAATGCGCCAGCCGGCTGAGGCTCGAATAGCCGGTACCGAAATCGTCCAGTGACAACCCGACTCCGAGTTCGCGCAAGCTGGTCATCGTTTCGATCGCGACCGAGCGCTCGTTCAGGAACAGGCTCTCGGTAATCTCCAGCACGAGCACTTCCGGCGGCAGGCCATGCTCTGCGAGGACTTCGGCGACCACCGATGCAAGGTTCGGGTTCTGGAAACTGATCGGCGACAGGTTGACCGCCACGCAGGGAATATCCAGCCCCGCTTCGCGCCACTCCGCCATTTGCCGGCAGGCCTCGCGCATCGCCCACAGGCCGATCTGCTCGATCAATCCGCACTCTTCGGCCAGCGGGATGAATTTTGCGGGCGACACCTCGCCGAGCACCGGATCGTGCCAGCGCGCCAGCGCCTCCACGCCATGTATGACGCCATCGCTGGTCCGGATCTGCGGCTGATAGTGCAGCTTCAAAGCATCGCTCGCGATCGCGCTGCGTAGCGCTGCGCTATGGACCAGCCGCTGCTCGGCCAGCCTGTCCATGTCGGCGCTGAAGAAGCGATAGGTAGAACGGCCCGCCCGCTTGGCCTTGTACATGGCTGCGTCGGCCTGCTGGATCAGCGTATCGATGTCGATCGCATTGTCCGGATAGATGCTGATGCCCATGCTGGCGGACATCGGCACCTGCCGGGTCCCGATCCGCATCGGCTGCAGCAAGGCTTCGGTAATGCGCGATGCGGCCGTCGAGGCTTCGGCGGCGTCACGGTTCGGCAGCACGATCACGAATTCGTCGCCGCCCAGACGTCCCAGGATGTCGCCCGGCTGGATCTGCGCGCGCAGACGCCGGGCGAACTCGATCAGTAATTCGTCGCCGGCCGGGTGCCCGAGCGTATCGTTGACGTCCTTGAAATTATCGACATCGAGGAACGCCAACGCAACGTGATCCCCGGCGGGGCAGGCCTCGGTGGCTTCCGCGATCAGATCGCGCAGCCGCGCGCGGTTCGGCAGGCCGGTCAGCGTATCGTAATAGGCGAGCCGCGCGATCTGGGCCCGTGCCTCCTTGCGCTCGATCGCCAGCGCGCCGAGATGCACGCAGGCTTCGACAATGCGCTGATGCCAGCGGCTGGGCGGGCGGCATTCCCTGAAATAGAAGGCGAAGGTTCCGATCACCCGGCCGTCCTTGCCCTTGATGGGCGTGGACCAGCAGGCGCGCAAGCCGGCCTCCAGTGGACGCTTCTTGAATGGCTGCCAGCGCGGGTCGGCGTCGATATCCATCGCCAGCGCCGGCACGCCGTAAAACGCCGCGGAACCACAGGAGCCGATATCCGGGCCTATCGCGACGCCATCGAGCGCCCGGGAATAGTCCTCGGGAAGGCTGGGGCCGCCCAGCGGATGAATCAGGCCGCCGGCGTCGATGTGGAGCAGCGAGGAAACCACATCGGGCGCGATTTCCTCGACGCGCCGGCAAAGCCGATCGGCGATATCGGTAATGTCGAGTTCATCGGCCAGCGCGCTCATGATCAACTGCTGCAGCGACCGCAACTGCTTGGTCTCGCTGATATCGCTCAGAAGAGCGAACATCTGCTTGATCCGCCCGTGTCCGTCACGGAACGCCTTGACGTTGGCCGATACCCAGATCTCGTCGCCGTCCTTGCCGTAGGCGAGGATTTCCTCCTCGCCGCCGCTTTCCTCGCCGAGCCAGTGTCGCAACTTTACCAGCGTCCTGCTGTCGGTATGGCGGCCGACCATCAGCTCGATCGCCCGCCGCCCCCGCGCTTCCTCGAACGAGTACCCAAGCAGTCCTGTAAACGCGGCGTTGACATAGATGATCCGCAGTTCGTGATCGGTCACGACCACCGCGCGGTTGGTCCTGTCGGCGACGGCATGGAGCAGCGCCATCCTCTCGCGTTGTTCAACCTCCGC
>CALROE020000531.1:0-3712 GCA_943369715.1 Bradyrhizobium ivorense | reverse complement strand
GGTTGATGGCCGACACCGGATAGGCCGCCATCACGACGGGTGTATTGGTGGGTTTGGCGAGCACGAAGTCGCTGAAGACAAAGTCGCGGCTCTCGCGCGCCTTGATGAGGTAGGGCCGGTCGCCGAGATCGAGACCGACAAACAGGTTGTTGGTCGCGCACTGGATGCGTCCATCGCCGCCGACGATCATCAGGCTGCGGATCCACGGCAGATTGGCGGGCAGGCTGGCGCGCATGATGTCGCAACTGCGGCCGACGCCGCCCTCGGAACCGCGGATATAGGCCGTGGATCTCAGCACCGTCTCGACCGATGAAATCACCTCGCGCTGCATATCGGCGCTGTGCTTGGCGAGACTGGCGAATTCAGCCGAGGCTAGCGCGATCTGCTTGGCTCTCGCGTCCTCCAGCGAGCGGACCCGCTCCAGCATCAACGGCGTCACCAGGATCAGCGCCAGCAACGCCAGCCGCGCGCGGATTCCGAGAACCTTCTTGAGTTTCACTCTTTTGCGGTTGAAACTGACCCGTGACATCTTAGTCCCCTGACCCCGGATGCAGGGTATAGGGAAGGGTTCAAGAAGCCTTTTCGTAATTGGATAAAATTCGAACTAGCCCGTAAATCTACCGCCAACGGATGACATGACGCCGCAAAATCCCCTGCCGATAACCACGCATTTACCAAACGGGTTCGCGGCGGTGGAGCACGACATCGCGCGCGCCTGCGAGGACGCGCGCCGCGATCGCCAATCAGTGACGCTGATCGCGGTGTCCAAGACCTTCGATGCCGATGCGATTACGCCCGTGATCGCGGCGGGACAGCGCGTTTTCGGCGAAAATCGCGTGCAGGAAGCCAAGGCGAAGTGGCCGGGGTTACTGTCGGCTTACCCCGGCATCGCGCTGCATCTGATCGGCCCGCTGCAATCCAACAAGGCCCGGGAGGCCGTGGCGCTGTTCGACGCGATCCATTCGGTCGACCGTCCGAGCATTTGCGAAGCGTTAGCCAAGGAAATCGATTCCCAAAAACGCCGGCCCGAATTGTTCGTTCAGCTCAATACCGGCGAGGAGCAGCAGAAGGCAGGCGTCGCCCCCGGCGACGCCGACGCCTTCATTGCCGCTTGCCGGGAAAAGTATGGTCTGTCGATTACCGGCCTGATGTGCATTCCGCCGGTCAACGAGGCCCCGGCGCCGCATTTCGCCCTGACGGCCAAGATCGCCGCGCGCAACGGGTTGACAAAACTCTCGATGGGCATGAGCGCCGATTTTGCGATCGCGATTGCGTTCGGCGCCACCCATGTGCGGATCGGCTCGGCGATTTTCGGCAAGAGGTAGGTTTCGTCATTGCGAGGAGCACTCTTCTCCGCCGAAGCCCGCCTTCGGGCGAAGGCGGATGCGACGAAGCAATCCATGTTGCTGCGCCAGGAAAGATGGATTGCTTCGCTTCGCTCGCAATGACGGTGGATAATTCGCCGCTACGCAAACTTCACCGATACTTTCCCGATCACACCGAAATCAGCCTCGAGTTCATCGCCGGACTGGATCGGCAGCGGCGGGTGACAGGTGCCGGTGGTCACGACCTCGCCGGCTCGAAGCGTCACGCCGAGCCCGCGCAGTTCGTTGGCAAGCCATGTCAGCGCGATCAGGGGATCGCCGAGCACGTTCTTGCCGTGACCGGTATATTGCTTGCCGCGCAGCGTGATGACCGGCTTGTGCTCGACCAGGTCGAGCGTGCGCCAGTTCGATTGCGTCGGCGCGCCGAGAACGAAGCGATGCGCGCAGGCATTGTCCGCAATGATCTGCTCGGCGCCGGCGCCGACAAAATCCGCAAACCGCGAGTCCGGAATTTCGATCGCCGGATGCAGCGTATCGACGGCATCGAGCACCTCTTGCACGGTGTAGGGCGAGTTGCGCGGCGGCAGATCGGCCTGCATGCGAAAGGCGAATTCCGGCTCGGCGACGCGCATTTCATTGCCGGCCATCGACGCCGTACCGCCATCCGCAATCACGGTCTCGGGCAGGATGCGTCCGGCCATCGGTCCGTCGACATTGATGTGCTTTTGCCCGGCCTCGCTGGTGGCCGCGATCTTCCAGCCGAACAGCTTTCCGCTGGAATGGTTTTCGATGGCCGCCTGGATCGCATAGGCCTCAACGCGGTCGCGCGGACGCAGCGAGGTTTCGAGACCCTCGAGCTTGGTGCCGGCGCGCCAGTGGCCGTGCAGGATCCGTGACGCCGCCGCGATCTGATTCTCATCGAGCATGCTTGATATCCCCAGCGTGTAGCCCGGATTTCGCTTCGCTCCATCCGGGCTACGAGTTCACGAGCTCACTCAATCACGATTCTGGTCTCGGGTCCGATCCGTCGCAGCAACCGCAGCATCGCCGATTTCGTCATCGCGACGCATCCGGCGGTCGGTCCGAAATTGTCGCGCGCCAGATGCAGGAAGACCGCGCTGCCGCGACCGGCGATCCGGGGCTCGGTGTTGTGATCGATCTCGACGATGAAATCATAGAGGTGATCTTCGCGCCTGAGCCGGTCGCCGCCCTGCCCGGCCTCGAGCCGCACCGGCTGATTGTAGCGGCGATCGCCGGGGTCTTCGCACCAGGCGTCTTCCGGCTGGATGGCGCGGACCGGCAGGTGAGTCCGCGGCCGGGCGTGGCGGTCGGCCCGCCACCACACTTGCCGGGGCCGAAACGTGCCCCGGGGGGTGCCGCCGTAGCCCACGCGCTTGTTGGCCAGAATGCCGCCGCGCCCCAGCGCGACCGGCACGGTCTGCCCGCCGGCCGTCAGCCAGCCCCGGCGCGGATCGCCGGCGGCGGCGCGAACAAGGATCGCCGAAAGCGGCCGATCACGCGGACTTGTCCGATAAGTGATTGAAATATTGGACTTTCCCATGCGAATCGCCAAATCCCGGTTGCCACCTTGGTGGCAAATGCTCTATTTCACGCCGACCCCGACATTCATCCTAAAGCCATCCAAATCTGGATTAGAATGGGTTTCGGCTTGTGAATCTGTAACAGCCCCTTACCTCAATACGAACCTGACTGACGAAACTGGTCTCGGCCGCCGGCGCTTACGGTCGCATGCCCCAAGAGGATTGTACCAATGGCCACTGCCCGCAAGATCCTGATCGTGGATGACGACACCGATCTGCGCGATACGCTGGTGGAGCAATTGTCGCTGCACGACGAGTTCGAGGCCTCCGCCGTCGATACCGGCGCCAAGGGCGCCAGCGCCGCGAAAGCCAATTCTCCCGATCTCGTGCTGATGGATGTCGGATTGCCGGACACCGATGGCCGCGAAGTGGTGCGCAGTCTGCGCAAGGGCGGCTTCAAGGCGCCCATCATCATGCTCACCGGGCACGATACCGATTCCGACACGATTTTGGGGCTGGAATCCGGCGCCAATGATTACGTGGCAAAACCGTTTCGATTTGCGGTGCTGCTGGCGCGAATCAGGGCCCAGCTGCGCCAGCATGAAGCCAGCGAAGACGCGGTGTTTTCGGTCGGCCCCTACTCCTTCCGGCCCGGCTCCAAGATGCTGACCGGCGCCAATGCCCGGAAAGTGCGCCTGACCGAGAAGGAAACCGCGATCCTCCGGTTCCTGTACCGCGCCGGCCAGCTGCCGGTCTCGCGCGAGACGCTGCTGCAGGAGGTATGGGGCTATAATTCCGGCGTCACCACCCACACCCTGGAAACCCACATCTACCGGCTGCGCCAGA
>CALROE020000530.1:0-3717 GCA_943369715.1 Bradyrhizobium ivorense | reverse complement strand
GGTCAATTGTCGGCCGAGCGGAAGCAGCCCCTGCTCGTGCCATTCGATCACTTCGGCCAACGCGTCGACCACGAGCAGCGATCGCACGGCCGGGTTTTCCAGCGCGGCTTGCGCGGTGTAGCCGAGCCCGAGCCCGCCGACCACGACGTCGAGATCCGCACGAAGCAGCGCCGCCAGGCCGAGCCGCGCCAGTTCGATCTCGGCGACGGTGAACCGGCTCGACATCAGGTATTCGTCTCCGAGCTTGATCTCGTAAACGTCGATCTCGGTGCCGGGCAGCCTGCGCCGCCGCAGCGTGAGCACGCCCATCGGTGTCGGGCGGAAATCCAGCTCTTCGAAATTCACGCTCATGGGATGACCGACCTGACTGCGGCAGGGGCCGCGCCTGAAATGGCCGGTTTGGCCGGGCCCCCCGCAACAAGCGCATCGCCACGCGCTTGCCAAGGCCGGGACCTAGCGGGTAGAAGAACGCACGCTTCGGAGGGTTTCGGCTGATCCGTCACCGGAACTGCAAGAGCAACTCCTAAGTATCTGGTTTTATTGGGGAATGGTGTAACGGTAGCACAACAGACTCTGACTCTGTTTGTCTAGGTTCGAATCCTAGTTCCCCAGCCATAGAAATTTCTGCTCATTCGCGATCAATTTGTCGGGTCAAACCGCCACGGGTCCCCCGCCAAACGTCCGTTGGCCGTGTTGTCGTAAGGCTCACTCATTCACTCGAGAGACTCGTTGCATGCCTTCGGCTGCGCACCATTTTGGGGGAGTCTGATCAATCTGCGCACGTTTTCATACGCCAACTCTCACAAGCGCGATGTGGCCGAGGGGCAAGCCCAACGGCTGCGAACTGGATCCCAGGTCATTTCTTTGTACTAACGCCAAAGAAAGTTTGTACGCTTTCCACAAGCCGGTTCAGAACCGTCAATACCAGAGATGTGCTGAAACCAAACAGGAATGGCATGAGGAGCATAACTGCTTCCTTTGGCTCAATCACTTTGCTGTTTGGGTCGACTATTTGCGTAATGAAATTCTTAAAAATGGGAAAACCAAACGGCAAAGTGAGTATCACAGAAAACAGCGCCCCCAACAGCACCCGGAACATTGTCGAGTCCTTATCCGTAACATCTACGGTCGGATCAACTTGAATGCCGAGCGCATTCACCAAGACAAACGCAATGGCACCCAAGGCGCCAACTGTCACGATCCAGCCAAGAAAGCTCGCGTAAGAGACGCCATCACCTGGTAATAATGCCGGAATTAGAATAAATAGTATCGAGGCCGCCACGAGACTCATGGGCATGGCCTTCAGTCTTGGCGCGGCCAGCATGAAGTTGAATTTTCGCCGCTCGGATTCACTGAGCAATCCATAGAAGTACTGCAATTTGGAATTCAGTTCATCCCATTCGCGTGACGACGGCTCGCGTGCAGTTGTGTCCGCTTCTCTGTCCTTGACGAGAATGGTCTCTAGTGGCCCCAGCGTGACATCAGGAAGTGTTGGTTTATCGTACGATTTGTCCTTGATGCTTTGATTCACAACAAACTGTCTAAGCCTCCTGAGCGTTCGTAGTTCCGCGCCAAAACCGACGTTGCTAATAACAACAGGGGGATCGTCTTCACTTTTACCAAGGCCGTCTTGGCCTATCGAAACTATGCTCTCTGCCATCTCCACCTCCAAATTATCAAAATAGCTTAGCACAATACAATGTTTGGTTGTATATAAATCCAAACGTCGACCGGGTGCACAATTGCTTTTGGGCACGTTGGCAATACAGGTTGCTATAGCCAGGCGAAAATAGCTCCTATCCGCAGTCTCCCGACGCTGCCAGCCGCCGCTTCGGATCGTCGAACAACTCGTCGACCGCAACGGCTCGGGGAATCAGCCGCTGCTGCGCGGCATAGCCAATGATCATCTCCAGCGAGCGGCGCATCTCGTCAGCGCTGAACTGCGGCACCGCTGCTGCCGGTGCACGCGCCGCACTTTCGCGCAGCAGGCGGAACACTTCGCGGACCTCGTCGGGATGATGGTCCGCAAGCTCCTGGCTGACCACCACCATGTGGTTGATCGGCAGCACGCCATACTTGGCGAACCAGGATTTTTCTTGCGCCGCGATGTCCGGAAACAACGGCTTCAGGCCCGGTCTCTCCACCTTCTCGCCGAGCACCGCATCGAGTTCGCCGTCGAGCAGCATCTGGACAATCTGCTTGCCCGCGGGCGCGCGCTCCGTCGTGTCCACATACTCCGCGACATGCGCGTCCTCAAACGTCACCCAGCAAACCGCGTCGAGGTTGACGCCGTGCTCATTGGCGAGAATGCCGCGCAGCCACGCGCCGGTCGTGGTAGTGAACGAACGGATACCGACCCGCCTGCCCTCGAGATCGCGCGGTTTCAGGTTGCCTAGATCGGCCCGGTACACCGCATGCGCATATTGATGCCGTGCCACCACCACGCTCGGCAGCAGCACCATCGGCTTGCCGAAGCTCTTTGCCATCAGATAGGTGACGATCGCCATCTCCGCGACGTCGAAGGCCTGCTCGCGCACCATCGGCTTGAAGCCCCTGTTGGTCGGCGAGTATTCCGCGAAATCGAAGCCGACGAGATCGGATTTGAGCGATCCATCCTTCAGCGCCAAAGTGCCGGGATGGTCACCGAGCAGCGTGCGCAGGCGCATGGTCATCGCAATCGGACTCCGGTTCGCCGCCTACTTCGCATTGGCCGGCGCGTGAATATTCCACAGATCGGCGCGCCAGTGCAGCACGATTGCCAGCATCAGCGCGATGCCGGCGGCGGCGTAGAGCGAGGCGGTGGCGGCAAAGCCGATTTCACCGATCAGGCTGCCGGCGGCCAGGAGGCCGAGCGGCAGGCTGTAGATCGCGAGCATGCGCACGCCCATCACGCGGCCGCGAAGGTGTTCGCTCGCCGCGCGCATCAGGATGACCGCGACCGAAATCATGGCGAGGCTCTGCATGAAGCCCGCCAGCATCAGGCACGCGATCGCGGCCGGCATGCTCTGCATTTGCGCAAACACCAGCAGGATCGCGAACCACGCCATGGTGGAGCCGATCAACAGCCGCGCCACCCGGATGCCGCCGATCAGGCTGAGCGCAATGGAGCCGACCAGCGAGCCGAGCGCAAAGCTGGCCGCCAGATAGCCAAGCCCGGTCTGGTCGGTGCCGTAGATGTCGCGCGCGACATAGGGCAGCAAGCCGTTGGACAATGGATAGGCGGTGAGGTTGACGAGGAAGGCGACCCAGATCGCCGCCCGCATCCGCGGCGTGGTCCAGACATAGGCGACGCCCTCCTTCAGGTCGCGCAGCGTCGAGCGCAGCGGCGCGCCGTCGATCGGTTCGCCGGCCGGATGCGGTTTCGAGGGCGCCACGACGCGCAGGCCGAGCAGCGTGGAGACGAGATAAAGGCCGACGATCGCGATATAGGCCGGCCCCATGCCGAGCGCTGCGAACAGGCCGGCGCCGCTCAGCGCACCGGCGAATTTCGCGGTGTCCATCGTGGTCCTGGAAATGCTGATCGCGCCGATCAGCTGGTCGTGCGGCATGATGGTGGCGACCAGCGCGCCGCGCACGCCGAGGTCCGACGGCCGCACCAGGCCCATGACAGCCACGATGATCAGGACATAGACCGGATTCAAATGGCCGGTCAGCGCCAGCGTCATCAGGATGGCGGCCTGCACCGCATAAAACGCCCGCATCATCGCGAGCAGGTCG
>CALROE020000529.1:0-3729 GCA_943369715.1 Bradyrhizobium ivorense | reverse complement strand
GACACCCCCCACCCCCGACCCCTCCCCGCCGCTTCGCGGAGGGAGGGGAGAAGAAAAGAAATCGCTCAGTCAGACCGCCTTCGCATCGACGCTCGCAACCAGCGGCCTCGCAGCAGCCCGCGCACCGTCCGCGAAAACAATTCCCTCATAACTCTTCATTGTGACGTCGTTGATCGCCGCGACGTATTTCGGCGTGCCGCCGTTGAAGACAACATGCCGGACCTTGCCCGCCTCGTGACCGGGCACATTGGAATTGTAGCCGGTGAACCAGCCCTTGGCGTTACGCAGCAGCATGATCGCGTACATCTTGGCGACATAGCCGGTCCAGCGCTCCTGCGCCGCGCGCGTGGGATTGGCCCGCGTCAGGCCGTGCGCCCACATGTGCTCCAGCAGGGCGGTGCACCAGTTGACGCCGGTCTCGATGCCACGCGGAAAATTGGTCGATGCCGAACCGCTCTGCGGTCCGGTCGGCATCAGCAAATTCGGAAAACCGTGCACCAGCATGCCGAGGAAGGTCGACGGGCCGTCCTTCCACTTCTCCGATAATTTTTCGCCGCCGATTCCGCTGATGTCGATCTGGTCATACGCGCCGGTGATGGCGTCGAAGCCGGTGGAGTAGACAATGATATCGAAGTCGTAGTCGCGCGCGCTGGTGCGCAGGCCGGTCTCGGTGATCCGTTCGATCGGCGTCTCGCTGATGTCGACGAGATGCACGTTGGGTCGGTTGTAGGCCTCGAAATAGCCCGTCTCCAGCGGCACGCGCTGCACGCCAAAACCGTGATCCTTCGGGATCAGTTTTTCCGCCACCACGGGATCGTGGACGCGGCGGCGGATCCGGTCGGCGATGTAGGCGGAGAACTCGGCGTTGGCGGCCGGGTCGGTAAAAATTTCCCGGAAATTGCTCAGCCAGATGCCGAAGCCGGGCTCATCATAGAGCCGGTCCCACAGCGCCAGCCGTTCTTCCCGCGTTACCTCGAAGAAGCCGCGGCGATCGGGTTCGTGCACGAAGCCGCCGGGGGTACGGCCGCAGGTCTCGAAAATCTCGTCGTAGCGCGCGCGGATGTCGGCCATCTCTGCGTCCGAGATCGGGCTGTTGTTCAGCGGCGCGCTCCAGTTCGGCCGCCGCTGGAATACCGTGAGCTCGCCGACCTTGTCGGCGATCTCGCCGATGATCTGAATCGCGGTGGCGCCGGTGCCGATGACGGCGACCTTCTTGCCGGCCAGCTCGACCGGCTGGTGCGGCCAGTAGAACGTGTGGAACGAGCGCCCCTTGAAACTGTCCATTCCCTCGAACCGCGGCAGCGTCGGCGCCGAGAGCAGCCCGACCGCCATGACGACGAAGCGGCAGGTCAGCTCACGCCCGTCACCGATCCTGAGCCGCCACAGGTCATCCGCCTCGTCGAACCGCGCCGCCTCCACCTTGCAGTTGAACTGCATGTGCTTGCGCAGATCGAACTTGTCGGCGACGTAATTGAGATAGCGAAGATTCTCCGGCTGGCTGGAGAACCGCTCCTTCCAGTGCCACTCGTCGAGCAACTCCTTCGAGAACGAATAGCCGTAGGTGTAGCTCTCCGAATCGAAGCGGGCGCCCGGATAGCGGTTCCAGTACCAGGTGCCGCCAAGGTCGGGGGCGGCCTCGAGCACCAGGGCATCGACGCCGAGGTCGGCGAGGCGCTTGATCTGATAGATTCCAGCCACACCCGCGCCAACGACGATGACCTCGTAGTGCGACTTGCCTACCGCCATTATTCCCTGCTCCGGAATTTCGTTTCTGGACATCGACGAATAATGCGCCTTGCGTTCCACGACGGCAATAGCCGGCGCATCCGCGGTGCTTCAGGCCGCCGGAAAGGGCCGAACCTCGACCGACGCGCTGGAAAGACGGCGATACAGATCGCGTCGCCGGGCAATCGGCCACCAGTCGTACAGAAAGATTTCGAGCGGACGCCAGTTCGCGACCCAGCCCAAAATCAGGAAACTTTCCTCGATCATGCGGCTGAGCGACCCCTCGACGAGTCCGCCTGCGAAGCGCGCGATGGCAAAGCACGCGATCAGCACCATCACGCCGATGCCGAGGGAACGGCGGCCAACCCGGAACAGCTCGGTGAGGTCGCGCTGCAGGACCGTTACGCGGTGGGAAAAGTATCCGCGGATGGCTTCGGCCAGATCCTTTGCCGCCTTGTTCTGAAGCTCGCTTTCCGGGAAATGGACAATAATCCTGATGGGGTGGTCGGTGCGCAATTCGCGCGCCCAACCCACGATGAATTCTTCCGCCTCGCGGTCGAGATCGCGCTCCCGAAACGGCGACGGATCCAGGGTATGAAAGAGCTGCGCGATCTCGTCGACACGCAGCTCGATGACATGGTCTGTGCTTTCGATCGTCATGGTCAGCGCCCCGCAAGCCTGATGCGCCCGCGCCCGACGGACTTCAGGGCTTCCAGCGACACGAGGACGACGATCCCCGCCGCCAGCGTCAATGCGAGATCGTCGAGATGCAGCGGCCCGAAGCGGAACAGCGCGCTGGCGGGAGGGAAGAGCAGCGTCAGGCCCAGCATGATCGGAACGACCAGCATCACCCAAGCGAGCGCGGCATTCGGCCGCCGCAAGGCCGCGATCAGCGACGCACTGAACGAGCGATTGACGAAGATCAGGCTGACGATGGCCAGCACCAGCGAGAAGAAGGTCAGCGCCCGCACCTCCGCCTCCGGCATGCCGCGACTGAGCGCGGTGAGATAGATGACGGCGACCACCGCAAGGGCGACGGTGCCCTGCACCAGGCTCCAGCCGATCAGGCTTCCAGAAAAAAGCGGCTGATCTGGCGGGCGCGGCGGCCGGCTCATGACGTCGTCCTCTTCCGTTTCAGCCTCGAACACCAGCGAGCACACGGGGTCGATGATCATCTCCAGGAACGCGATGTGGATCGGCCCGAAGATGATCGGCAGGCCGAACAGCAGCGGCAGCAGCGCAAGGCCCGCGATCGGCACATGCACGGCGAAGATGAATCCCATCGCCTTGCGGAGGTTGTCGTAGATCCGGCGGCCGAGCCGCACCGCGTGCACGATCGAGCCGAAATCATCATCGAGCAGCACGATGGAGGACGCCTCGCGCGCCACATCGGTGCCGCGGCCGCCCATCGCGATGCCGATATGCGCCGCCTTGAGCGACGGCGCGTCGTTGACGCCGTCGCCGGTCATGGCGACGATTTCGCGGTTGGCCTTGAGCGCCTCGACGATGCGAAGCTTCTGATCGGGCATGATCCGCGCGAACACGGTCGCGGTCCGCACGCGCCGCGCCAGTTGTTCCGCGCTCAGCGTCTCCAGTTGCTCTCCGGTCACGAGGTCGGCGGTGTCGAGACCCGCCTGCCGGGCGATCGCCGTAGCGGTCGCGGGATAGTCGCCGGTAATCATGACCACCCTGATGCCGGCGGAGCGGCACTCGGCGACGGCGGCGGGCACACTCGGCCGCAGCGGATCGGCCAGGCCGACCAGCCCTTCGAATTGGAAGGCGAAATCGTGCTGCGAGGCCGGCCATGCGGCGCCAGCGAAGGAGGCGCGGGCGACGCCGAGGACACGCAGGCCTTCGGCCGCCATGACGTCCACCGAGCGCTTCAGCGCGGCGAGCCCGGAGGGGCCGAGGTGGCAAAGCCCGGCGATGGCTTCCGGGGCGCCCTTGGCCGCGACGACGAACTCCTGACTGTCGTCGGCAGGTTGCCAGACCCGCGACATCGCC
>CALROE020000528.1:0-3730 GCA_943369715.1 Bradyrhizobium ivorense | reverse complement strand
GGCGCCCGCACCTGACGCCGTCCCGCCTTGATGTCGCTGAGAAACGAAAGCAGCGTCGGCAAGTCGTAGCTTTCCGGAAAGCCCTTCTTCTGCATCAGGCCTTGCCGTTCCAAGACCGCATTGGGGAACAGAAAGCCGTCGGTGGTCACGAGATCCACCTTGGGCCGCGGCGACCAGCGCGCCAGCAGGGCCTGCAGCACGCGCGCGGTGGTCGATTTGCCTACCGCGACCGACCCGGCGACGCCGATGATGTAGGGCACCTTGCGATCGCGGATGCCGAGAAATTGCCGTTGCGCCTGATAGAGCCGGAGCGTCGCGTCGACATAGATCGACAGCAGCCGCGACAGCGGCAGGAAGATCTCCTCGACCTCTTTCATGTCGAGGCGGTCGTGCAGCGAGCGCAGCCGCTCGAACTCGCCCGGCTCCAACGTCATCGGCGTGTCGTCGCGCAGGCGCGCCCACTGCTCCCGCGAGAATATCCGGTATGGATTGTATTGTTGATCCGGTGCCCGAATGTCCATCCAGCCGCCTCTAGCGTTGTGACCTTGGCTCTTACGTGTCGCGCTTGCGCGCGGCTTTTTCTTCCAGTCCGGACGTGCCGGTGCGCTGCTCCAGCGCGGCCTCGACCTCTTCAAACCGGACGTCGCGCGATCTCAACAGCACCAGCAGGTGAAACAGCAGATCGGCACTTTCGGCGATCAGGTGGTCGCGGTCATTCTCGACCGCGGCAATCACGGTTTCCACCGCCTCCTCGCCAAGCTTCTTGGCGCAATGCTCCGCACCCTTGTTGAGAAGTTTGACGGTGTAGGATGCCTCGCCCCCCGCCGCCGCGCGGGCGTCGATGGTGTCAGCCAGATCATGGATCGTGAAACGCGGCATCAACTCAAACCCAACACGCGCGCCGCGGAAGCCAGGGCGCTTTCTCCCTGGGGTATGTAGCACTTCTGTCACCGGGAGTCGTCAGGGATCGAGCCGCATCGGCAGGCCGGCGCGCACCATGTGGTCCTTGGCCTGACGTATGGTGAATTCCCCGAAGTGAAATATCGACGCCGCCAGCACCGCGGTCGCATGGCCTTGCCGGATTCCGTCGACCAGATGATCGAGATTGCCCACCCCGCCGGAGGCAATGACCGGAACACGGATACTGTCGGCCACCGCCTGGGTCAGCGGCAGGTCGAAACCCTGCCTTGTGCCGTCCCGGTCCATCGAGGTCAGCAGGATTTCGCCGGCGCCGAGCGAGACTACTTCCTGGGCCTATTCGATGGCATCGATCCCGGTGGAATTGCGCCCGCCATGGGTGAAGATTTCCCAGCGCTCGCCGCCACCGCCGCGCTTGACGCGCTTGGCGTCGATCGCCACCACGATGCACTGATCGCCGAATTTCTCCGCCGCTTCCTTGACGAATTCGCGGCGGCTGACCGCGGCGCTGTTGATCGACACCTTGTCGGCGCCGGATCGCAGCAGCATCTTGATGTCGTCGACCGTGCGCACCCCGCCGCCCACGGTCAGCGGCATGAAGCAGGCTTCCGCCGTGCGCCGGACCACCTCCATCATGGTGCCGCGATTTTCATGCGTGGCGGTAATGTCGAGAAAGCACAGTTCGTCGGCGCCGGCGGCGTCATAGGCGATCGCCGCCTCGACGGGGTCGCCGGCGTCGCGCAGGTCGACGAAGTTGACACCCTTGACCACCCGCCCGTCCTTGACGTCGAGGCATGGAATGACACGCACCTTGAACATCGATTACTCCTAGGCCGCGGCGCGCGCGCTGCGGATCAGCGTCAATGCTGCCGCGGGATCGAGACGGCCGTCATAGAGCGCGCGGCCCGCGATCGCGCCGGCCAGTTTCCGGGCGCGCGGCGCCAGCAGCGCCTTGACGTCCTCGATCGAGGCAAAACCGCCGGAGGCGATAACGGGGATGGAAATGCTTTCGGCAAGCTCGATGGTGGCGTCGAGATTGAGGCCCTTCAGCAGGCCGTCGCGCGCGATATCGGTGAAGATGATCGCGGCGACACCGGCATCCTCGAAACGCCGCGCGATTTCCAGCACGGTAACCTGCGAGGTCTCGGCCCAGCCCTCGACCGCGACCTTGCCGTCGCGCGCGTCGAGCCCGACCGCGACTCGGCCGGGAAATTTTTTCGCAGCGCCCTTCACCAGCTCGGGATCGCGCACCGCAGCGGTTCCGATGATGACGCGGGTGACGCCCTTGGCGAGCCATGCTTCGACGGTAGCGATATCGCGAATCCCGCCGCCGAGCTGCACCGGCATGGTCACAACCTTGAGCATCGATTCGACGGCCGCCGCGTTCATCGGCTTGCCGGCAAAGGCGCCGTCGAGATCGACCACGTGCAGATATTCAAACCCCTGCGCCGCGAAGCTCTGCGCCTGCGCCGCGGGTTCGAGGTTGAATACCGTGGCGCGCGCCATGTCGCCCTGCTCGAGGCGGACGCACTGGCCGTTCTTCAGGTCGATGGCGGGAAAAAGAATCACGGCTTCCATCTCAGAAAGTTCGAAATCAGGGCCAGCCCGAAGCGCTGGCTCTTCTCCGGGTGAAACTGGGTGCCGATCGCGGTGTCCCTGCCGACCATCGCGGTCACCGGCCCGCCGTAGTCGGCACGCGCCAGCACTTCCGACTCGTTGGTGGCATTGAGGTGATAGGAGTGCACGAAATAAGCATGGCGGCCTTTCGGGCCGAGCGGCAGCCGCTCGAGCACCGGATGCTCCCGGACCATGTCGAGCGTGTTCCAGCCCATGTGCGGAATTTTCAGGTTCTCCTCGCGCGGCGAAATCTTTTCGACGTCGCCCGCGATCCAGTTGAAGCCGTCTGTCGTGACATGCTCCTTGCCGCGGGTCGCCATCAGCTGCATGCCGACGCAGATGCCGAAAAACGGCCGCGCCTTGTCGCGCACCGCTTCGGTCATCGCTTCGACCATGCCGTCGAGCGCATCCAGTCCCCTTCGGCAATCGGCGAAGGCGCCGACCCCGGGCAGCACGATGCGGTCGGCGCGATACACCGTTTCGGGGTCGCGGGTCACCACGATTTTCTCCGGCACATCCATGCCGCGCGCGGCGCGTTCGAACGCTTTCGCGGCGGAGTGCAGATTGCCGGAGCCGTAGTCGATGATGGCGACGCTCACCGCGAGCCTCCCGGTTCCGGAAACAATCCGATGATCTCGCTTCGCGGTAATGGCGGCGGCCGTGAAAACGGCTGGCCGGGAACATCCCGTGTCGGCGGCGGCCCGCCGCGCTCGACCGCGAGCTGATCGTTGGCAAGCGAGCGCTGCTTGGCGGTCCAGCGATCGAAAAACCGCCGCTCGGCGGTTTCCAGATCCTCCGCCACCACGATGTCGAGCTGGCGCCAGTTGCGCCGCGACAGGGTCCAGCGCCGCAGGCTCGCCGCTTCAAGGCCCATCAGCAGCGCCAACAGGATGTCGACGAGAAAGATCGCGTTGCCGCCAACGCCGAGCGCCGCCGTTCCGAAACCGACCGCGATCATCACGGCAATCCAGCCGATCAGCGCCAGCCACAGTCCATGCCAGAGCAGCCAGACCGGACCCAGCAGGGCCGCCCAAAAATGAAAGCCGTCGCGAACGAAGGCGAACCTGTCGGCCGCCCGAATTCCCGCATCGTTCAGTACTGGAGCATGAACCGTGTACACCGGCATCGCATCTCTCCGCCGCGAACTTCAGTTTGAGCATGATCTTTCGGAAGACCGGTTCCCACTTTTCCGGAT